>CAMDDY010000048.1 GCA_945893125.1 Bordetella parapertussis | reverse complement strand
GCACGCTCTTTTCCATTCTGCTTGAACAACCGTGGTGGATTTCCGCGCTGGTCGGCGCGGGTCTCTTTGGCATTGCGCAACTGGCGTTTCCGCCGGTAGCCCCCTTCGTCGCATTGCCCTTTGTCGTCATCGCGCTTTACGTGGCCTATCGCCAGATGCGTACCGTATCACCCGGCAAAGTCGGCGAACGCCTGCAAGCGCTACGCGATTTATCGTGGGAGCAATTCAGCGCCCATATCACCACCGTCTATCAACGCGAAGGCTACACCGTCTTACCCGTCAACAAATCCACCCATGACTTTACGCTCACCCGCCAAGGCCGCATTACCTTGCTGCAATGCCGCCGCTGGAAAGTGAATCAGCTCGGCGCCGGGCCGCTCGAAGATCTCGCCAAAGCCATAGCCGGCGAGGACGCACACAACGCCATCTGCATCGGCGCCGGCGACTTTACGCTCAAGGCACGCGAGTTTGTTGCCGGCAAACCGATCCACCTCGTACACGGCATTGAACTGGCGGCGCTGGCGGGCAAGATCGGCCCGCGCCCATAACACGCTCGCTGCACGCGCGCGTGCGCAAATTCACGCAGCGATTGTGATACGCTTCTGATCCCGCGCTCCTGCGCGGTTTCAATTTGTGAAACTTCCGGAGGTCGCATGTCCCCCAGCGCAAAACCCCGCAGCCGCACCGGCGCGCAATTGCTTGTCGATGCATTGATCACGCACGGCGCGGACACCGGCTTTGGCGTGCCCGGTGAATCGTATCTTGCGGTACTCGATGCGATGCACGATGTTGAAGACAAATTCAAATTCATCATCTGCCGTCAGGAAGGCGGCGCTGCAAACATGGCCGACGCCTACGGCAAGCTTACCGGCCAGCCCGGCCTGTGTTTTGTCACGCGCGGCCCCGGCGCCAGCAACGCGGCGGTCGGCCTGCATACCGCGTTTCAGGATTCAACGCCGATGATCCTGTTCATCGGGCAAATCAACAGCCAGTACACCGAACGCGAATCGTTTCAGGAAGTCGATTACCGCCGCATGTTCGGCCAGATGGCCAAGTGGGTGGCCAGCATCGACCGCGCCGACCGGGTGCAGGAAATGATCAGTCACGCGTTTCACATCGCCACCTCCGGCCGCCCCGGCCCGGTGGTACTGGCGCTGCCGGAAGACATGCAGGACGAAGTGGTGGAAGAAAAGAAACTCGCGTGTTACCAGCGCGTCGCCGCGCACCCCGGTGAAGCCGACATGCACCGGCTGCGCGAACTGCTCGCCAAGGCCCAAAAACCGCTGGTCATCCTCGGCGGCGCGGGCTGGAGCAAAAAAGGCTGTGACGATTTTCTGGCGTTTGCCACGGCATTTGATCTGCCGGTGGCGTGCTCGTACCGCGCGCAGGACATGATCGACAATCGTGATGCGCACTATGTCGGTGACGTGGCGGTGGGTCTGAATCCGGCGCTCGCCAAGCGTATTGGTGAGTCGGACCTGCTGATCGCCATCGGCTCGCGGCTCGGCGAATGGACAACCGTGAACTACGGGCTGATCGACATTCCCCGTCCGAAGCAGCCGTTTGTGCATATCTACCCCGGCGCCGAAGAGTTGGGACGCGTGTATCAGGCCGATTTGCTGATCAACGCGGGTATGCCGGAATTTGCCGCTGCGGCGCGCAAGCTGCCGCCGCTGAAACCGTCGTGGAGCGAATGGACAAAAGGCGCGCGCGCCGACCTTGATGCCTGGCAAAAACCGGTAAAAGTGCCCGGCAAGGTCAACATGAGCGAGATCGTCTGTTGGCTGAACAAACGCCTGCCGCCGGAAACCATCATCACCAACGGCGCGGGGAATTTCTCGCTGTGGGTGCATCGCTTCTACCGTTACGGCGGCTTTCGCACGCAACTTGCACCCACCAGCGGCGCCATGGGTTATGGCGTGCCCGCGGGCGTGGGCGCCAAAATCGTTTACCCCAAACGCCCGGTGATAACGTTTGCCGGCGATGGCGATTTTTTGATGACCGGGCAGGAACTCGCCACCGCCGCGCAATACGATGCAAAAGTGATTTTCATCGTGGTCAACAACGGCATGTACGGCACCATCCGCATGCATCAGGAACGCCACTACCCCAACCGCGTGAGTGGCACCATGCTGAAAAATCCTGACTTCGCGGCCCTCGCGCGCGCCTACGGCCTACACGGTGAAATCGTGGTAGCCACCAGCGATTTTGAAGCCGCCTTTGAACGCGCGTGGAACGCCAAAACCGCCGCACTGATCGAAGTGCGCATCGACCCGGACGCGATTTCGCCACGCGCATCGTTGTCGTCGATCACCGCGGAAGCGCTCAAGAACAAAGCGTAGGATGGGTGGAGCGCAGCGCAACCCATCACAAACTCACTATCCTTCACAACTCATTTGTTGATGGGTTTCACCCATCCTACTAGACACCCATCATGATTCATTACCTCACCGAAAAAGATGTTCAGCAAGTGCTGAACATGGAAATCCTGCTGGAGACCACCGAGCGCTCGCTGAAAGACCGCGCGCTGCATCAGGCAATCGATATTCCGCGCCAGCGCATCTACACGCCTGAAGGCACGCAGCATGTGTTGCAGGCCTCGTCGAAAGCCATCGGCTACACCGGCTTCAAGTTTTATTACACACGCCCTACCGGTAAAAGTTTTTACGTCAACCTGATCAGCATCGAAACCGGCAAGCTGGTCGCCATGGTCGAAGCGATCTGGATGAGCATGGTGCGCACGGGGGCGGCCAGCGGTGCGGCGACAAAATATCTGGCGAACGAGGATGCCTCCATCGTCGGCCAGATCGGCAGCGGCTTTCAATCCATCGGGCAGCTTGAAGCGGTGTGCGCGGTGCGCAAGATCAAAGAGGCGCGCGTCTACTCGCGCACGCGCGACAAGCTCGAAGCCTATTGCAAAAAAATGAGCGACAAACTCGGCGTCTCCGTAATTCCAGCCGAATCCGCCGAAGCCGCGGTGCGCGGCGCGCATATACTGAACGTGATTACTAAATCCGCCAAGCCCACTATCAACGGTGAATGGCTGACACCGGGCGTGCATATCAACGCGGCGGGCTCCAACGCATTGTCGCGCGCCGAGATTGACGATGCGACGGTGAAACGCTGCGACCTCATCACCGTCGATTCACGCGGCACCGCGCAAAAAGAATGCGGCGATCTGGTGTCGGCGGCGGAAAAAGGCGTGATCCAGTGGGGATATCTCACCGAAATCGGCGATGTGTTCGCGGGCAAGGCGACGGGTCGCACCTCACGCGAGCAGATCACGCTTTACGAATCGCACGGCATGGGCATCCAGGATTTATACGGCGCCGCGAAAGCGCTGGAACTCGCCAAGGCGCGCGGGCTGGGTGTGGAACTGCCGGTTGGGTTATAAAAACTGCAAAACTATTTTGACGCAGATTAACGCAGATTTTCGCAGATTAAGAGCACCGATTGAATAATCGCCAAAGTCGCGGTTGGCGCCCAACTTAAATCTGCGTTCATCTGCGTAAATCTGCGTCTAAGATTTTTAGTTTCGTTAAATCGAGGGAATACGTATGACAAGCACACTCGGAAAAATCGGTTTCGCCGGCATCGGCGCCATGGGCACGCCGATGTCCACCAATCTCATCAAGGCCGGCCACAAGCTGGTGTTGTTCGATATTGATGCCAAAAAAGCGCAAGCCGTTGCGGCGACCAACGAATGCGAAGTCGCCGCGAGCCTCGCCGACATGGCGAGCAAGAGCGACACCGTCATCACCATGCTGCCCGACGGCAAGCTGGTGCATAAAGCGTTATTAGGCGCGGGAGGCATCTGCGAAACGTTGAAGCCCGGCAGCCTGATTATCGACATGAGTTCGTCGTCGCCGATGGGCACGCGCGAACTCGGCGCGCTATTGGAGAAAAAGGGTTTTCAGTTTATCGACGCGCCGGTTTCCAATGGCGTAAAGGGCGCAACTGCCGCGACACTCTCCATCATGGTCGGCGGCGACAAGGCGATTTTTGAGCGCGTGAAACCGATGCTCGAAAAAATGGGCAACCAGATTTATTACGCCGGCCCGCTGGGCGCCGGCCACGCCATCAAGGCATTGAACAACTATGTTTCCGCCGCCGGCATGATCGCCGCGTGCGAAGCCATGCACGCGGGCGCGGCATTCGGCATAGATCCCAACATCGCCATCGACATCATCAACACCTCCAGCGGTTACAACGGCACCACGCAACGCAAATGCAAACAGTTCATGATTTCCGGCGCGTTCAACGCGGGCTTTTCCACCGGGCTGATGGCCAAAGACGTGCGCACCGCGCTTGAAATCGCGCAGGCGATGGGCACCTCGACCATCCTCGCCAAGCCCACCGCCGACATCTGGGACGACATGGAAAAGCAACTCGGGTTTTTGTCCGACCATACCGAGATGCACAAATTTACAAATAAAAACAAATAGTTATGAAAGAGTGGGCAGGCGCGCACGACGCCGCGTATGAGCGTGTGCAGGAAGCACTCGCCGCCGCCTATTTAAGCGACGGCCTGCCACTGGTGCCGCCGACGATGGCGCGCGTAGCCGCAATGCTCGCGGCGAACGGCTACGCCGCCGACGAAGAAATTTCCATGCTGCCGCCCGGTTTTGAAACCGTCACCGCGAATGATGTCGCGATCTGCGCTGTGCTGGCGGGTTGCAAGCCGGAGTACATGCCGGTACTGGTGGCAGCCGTCGATGCGCTGTCCGATATGAGCTTTAATCTGGTCGGCATAGCCACCACCACCGGTTCCGCCGCGCCGATTTATATCGTCAACGGTCCCATCGTGGATCGCATGGGGCTGAATGCAAAAAACAACGCACTCGGCTCGGGTAATCGCGCCAACGCCACTATCGGCCGCGCAATGACATTGATTCTGCAAAACATCGGCGGCGCAAAACCGGGCGAAGTGGATATGGCGACACTTGGCCAGCCCGCCAAGTATGCGTGCTGCTTCGCCGAGAATGTCGACGAAAGCCCGTGGGAACCACTGCACGTGGAACGCGGCTACGCGCCGGACGCGAGTGTCGTCACCGCCGTCGGCATCTCCGGCACCGGTGAGGTCAACGACTCCGACAGTCAGGAAGCCGCAGGGCTCGCGCAAACCTTCGCGCAATCCATGCTGATGGCCGGCATTTCCGGTGGCGCCGGATTGCTCGGCGGTGGCGAGCCGCTGTGCCTGTTCCCGCCCGAATGGGCCGCCATGTTTCATCGCGATGGATACACCAAACAACAAGCGAAGCAGGCAATCTGGGAACAAGCCGTGTTGCCCATCGAAAAACTCGCACCCGCGCCGCGCAAACATCGCATGGCGGCGGCGTCCGACCCGAACGCGAAAGTCATTCGCGTGGCGGAAAAAGCCGATGATTTAATGATCGTCGTCGCCGGCGGCGTCGGGCGCAAAGCCGCTTATCTGCCGACGTGGGGCGGCACCACCAAGGCGATTAGCCGCGAAATTAAGATACGTCCGACGTAATACTCTCTTCCGAAGTCCCCTCACCCTAACCCTCTCCCCGCAAGCGGGGCGAGGGGATACCAGAGAAATTCCCTCGCCCCGTGGAACGGGGAGAGGGTTAGGGTGAGGGGCTGCAAACTTTCGCAGATCAGCAACATGCCCACCACACAGAAAAAACAAGGCCCGCTCGCGGGCATCCGCGTCCTCGACATGAGCCGCATCCTCGCCGGCCCTTGGGTAGGGCAACTGCTTGCCGATCTCGGCGCCGAAGTTATCAAGATCGAACGCCCCGGCAAGGGCGACGACACGCGCGCGTGGGGTCCGCCGTTCGTTAAAGACACGGAAGGGAAAGACACCAGCGACGCGGCGTATTTCATGTGCGCCAATCGCGGCAAAAAATCACTCACGCTGGACATCGCCAAACCCGAAGGGCAAGAGATCATCCGCGAACTCGCGCAACAATCCGACGTGCTGATCGAGAACTACAAAGTCGGCGACTTGAAACGCTACGGCCTCGACTATGAAACCTTGTCGAAGCTCAATCCCAGGCTGATCTACTGCTCCATCACCGGCTTCGGCCAAACCGGCCCGTACCGCGACCGCGCCGGCTACGACTATCTCGTGCAAGGCATGGGCGGCATCATGAGCATGACCGGCGAGCGCGAAGATCGTCCCGGCGGCGGCCCGCAGCGCGTGGGCGTGGCCATTGCCGACCTGATGACCGGCATGTACTCGACTCTCGGTATCGTCGCCGCCCTGCACGAGCGCACCACGAGCGGCCTCGGCCAGTATATCGACATGGCGCTGCTCGACACACAGGTGGCGTGGCTTGCCAACCAGAACGCCAACTACCTGATCGGCGGGCAGGTGCCCAACTGCATCGGCAACGAACATCCGAACGTGATGCCGTATCAAACGTTCCGTACCAAAGACGGCAACATGATCATCGCTACCGGCAACGACGGGCAATACCAGCGTCTGTGCGTAGCGGCGGGCGTGCCCGAAGCCGCCGCCGATCCGCGCTTCGCCACCAATGCACTGCGCATGAATAACCGTGATGCCTGCACGGCCATCCTTGCACGGGCGCTGCAAATAAAAACCACCACCGAGTGGATCTCGCTGCTCGAAACGGTGGGCGTGCCGTGCGGCCCGATCAATCGTCTGGACGAGGTCTACGCCGACCCGCAAATCCAGCATCGCGGCCTGAAAATAAACGTGCCGCATCCCAAGGCCGGCAGCGTGCCGCTGGTGGCGAACCCGATAAAATTCTCCCGCACGCCGATTGCGTACGACATGCCCCCGCCGCTGCTGGGCGAGCATGTGGAGGATGTGTTGCGCGGGGTGCTGGGCAAGAGCGATGCGGAAATCGCGGCGTTGCGCGACAAGAAAATCCTTTAGGGCGCAATCCCATTGCGCCGAATGTGATTTGCAATGTAGCCATGCGGCGCAATAGGCAATGCGCCCTACAAAATCGATTTCTTTACCGCAACAACCTCTTTCGCGGTGTCATCCGAAAACGCACGCTTTGCGCGCTTATACCAATAACGCGCGTTATCAAGATCGCCCTCCATCACATGCACGATGCCGTGTATCCAGCAGCCCTCGGCTGATTCATCGCTTTGCACGATCTTGTGCGCGACTTGCCAGTCACCTTTATCAAGCTGAGCCAGCGCGCTGTGCAGGGTGTTGCTCGCGCTCACGCAACCAGCGCCTCCATCACCGCATACAACTGATTCTGCGCTTCAAACCCAATGCCCGGACGATCCGGCAGTTTGAGAAAACCATTCTCGACTTTGGCGTCATCGGCAAACCCGGCGAAGATGCCGAACACGCCCGGATATGCTTCGCAGCCGCCCAAGCCAAAACCGCCGACGAGGTGCAGCGTCATCTGATTGCCGCCGTGCGGGAACACGCTTGCACGTGACCAGCCCCGGCGCTGCAACATGTCGAGTGTGCGCGAGAACTGCACGATGCCGTACGACTGCGGCACATCGGTCTGAATGAAATCAATACCTGCGCGCATGCCACCGAAGGTGACGAGGTTTTCCACATCCTGCGTGGAAAACAGGTTTTCACCGGTGCCCACCGCCGAACCATACAGCGCGATGAATTCGCGGTTCAGTTCAAAGCCCAGTGGATCGGTCGGCTCTTCAAACCATTTCAATTTGTACGGCTCGAGCGCCTTCGCATACGCCAGCGCGCGCTCGCGGTTAAAACCCGCGTTGGCATCCACCGCCAAGTGTTGACTGGACTGCATCAATTTTAACGAGGCTTCGACGCGCGCCACGTCTTCCGGAATGCTGGCCCCGCCGACCTTGATCTTCATCACGTTATAGCCCTGATCGATTTTCTCGCGAACTTCTTCGAGCAGTTCAGGTATACCCTTGCCCGGCTCGTACCAGCCGCCGCCGACGTAGCACGGCACTTTATCAATCACCTTTCCCTCGTTGTAACGCTCGGCCAGCACGCGATGCAGCGGCTTGTCTTCTATTTTTGCCACCGCGTCCCAGCAGGCGACTTCCATCGTTCCTATCGCGACTGAACGTTCCGTATGACCGCCGGGCTTTTCACGTTGCATCATCGCAGCGAGTATCTTTTCGGGGTCGAGGTTGTTGCCGGTGGTGTCGAGCAGTGATTCGGGTTGGGCTTTCAGGATGCGCGGTATAAAACGGTCGCGCATCTGCGCGCCGCAAGCGTAGCGTCCGGTGGAGTTGAAGGCGTAGCCCACCACGGGCTTGCCGTCGCGAATCACGTCGGTGATGACGGCGACCACGGAAGTGGTCATTTCGCTGAAATCGAACACCGCGTTGCGCAGTGTGGATTTCAGCGGGACGGCGGTTTCACGGATGTCTACGATACGCATGGTTATTTTTGTTCGTAAAAATAAAATACCTCACCGCAAAGGCGCAAAGACGCAAAGGAACCGCAAAGGAAGTTCAAGAACTTCTTTGCGTGTTCTTCTTTGCGCCTTTGCGCCTTTGCGGCGTTGTTTTAAATCTACTGCACCTGCACCTTGGCATTCCGCACCACACGCGTCCACTTTTCCACTTCGCTGCGCGTCTGCGCCATGAACTGCTCCGGCGTGTTCATCACGAACTGAAAGCCCAAGCCCTCGACGCGCTCGCGCACTTCGGGCATTTGCGAAATTTTTACCAGTTCGCCGTGAAAACGCTTCACGATGTGCGCCGGCGTTCCGGCGGGGAAATAAAGTCCCTGCATGGTTTCCGATTCCTGATCCTTGTAACCCGCTTCGGCCATGGTCGGAATATCCGGGAATGACGGATGCCGCTTGCTCGACCCCATCGCCAGCCCGCGCAAGCGCCCGCCTTTGACATGCGGCGCGGGCGTAGGCAACGCGGAGCAAGCGAGCGTGACCTGCCCCGACAAATGCGCGGCCACCGACGGCCCTGCGCCGTTGTAGGGAATATTGCCGGCATCCGATTTCATCGCATATTTGAGCATCTCCACCGCGAGATGCGGCGTGGTGCCGATGCCGGGCGTAGCAAAGCTGTACTTGCGCGGTTCAGCGGCGGCAAGCTTTAACGCGTCGGGCAAGGTTTTCGCGGGCACGCTCGGATGTGCGGAAAATAGATTCGGCGATTCCGCGAAGTTGGTAATCGGAATAAAACTTTTGAACGGATCGTAGGGTATGGATTTATACAAACCGGGGTTCACGCCGAAGGCCGAACTGTTCACCAGGATAGTTTGCCCATCCGGCGCGGCATTCGCCACGATGCCGGTGCCGATGTTGCCGCCGGCGCCGGCACGGTTATCGACAATCCATTGTTGCCCGGTGATCTCGGTCATGCGCGCGGCGATAATGCGCGCGATCACATCAGTGGTGCCGCCGGGCGCGAACGGCACCAGCACGCGCACTGGGCGCGCGGGCCACGCGGGCTCGGCCGCGTGACTTGCACCCGTTACGAGAAATATTCCTAAGTATATGTTTTTAAACAATTTTTTCATAATAACTCCCGAAACTATGGATTGCGGCGAATGCCTTACTCCGGCTTGATGCCGGCATCCTTGATCACTTTCGCGTAGCGCACGGTTTCGGACTGAATGAACGCACCGAATTCCTGCGGCGTACTGGCCAGCGGCTCGATGCCAGCCGTCACCAGACGCGATTTCAGATCGGCGCTCGCCAGCGCCTTATGCAACTCGGCATTCAGGCGTGCAATCACTGCCGGCGGCGTTGCCGCCGGTGCGAGCATGCCGTACCACAAACGCACGGCAAAATTCTCGTGGCCGAGTTCTTTCACCGTCGGCACATTCGGCAATTGCGGCGCGCGCTCGGGCGCGAGCACCGCCAGCGCGCGCGCCTTGCCCGCGATCACCTGTTGCGCCGACGCGGGCACCGCCATAATCAGCACATCGACCTGACCGCTAAGCAAACCGATCAGCGCCAGACCCGATCCTTTATAGGGCACGTGATTCATTTTGGTTTTGGTCAGGCTCATGATGAGCTCGGGCGTGATATGCGTGGTGGTGCCCACGCCGCCCGAACCGTAGTTCAGATTGCCGGGTTTCTGCGCCGCCAGTGAAATCAGCTCCTTGAGGTTTTTCGCGGGCACCGACGGATGCACCAGAATCACGTTGCGAATTTCAGCGACCAGTGAAATGGGCGCCAGGTCTTTTTGCTCATAGTTCAATTTGGGATACAGCGACGGCGCAATCGAAATCACCGACGACACCAGCACCGCGGTATGTCCATCGGGCGGTGATTTCGCCGCGATCTCGATGCCGAGATTACCGCCCGCACCCGGACGGTTGTCGGCCACCATGGTCTGCCCAAGCTGTTCGCCCATTTTTTGCGCGACCGCGCGGCCGAGCAAATCCGTGGGGCCGCCCGCCGGAAACGGCAACACCAGGCGCAACGCCTTCGATGGAAACGTCTGCGCTTGTGCCCCACCCAGCGCAACCAACGTTACCCACAACACAGCGATTACTCTGAATAACATAAATCCTCCTCGTTGGAATATTTCCACGCATTATGCCAGCACTGGCGTGCAAACAGCCATTCCGGTGATGGACGCCGCCACCAGGTGTCCGTTACGATTGAGCACTGTAATCCTAGGAGAGCGCCATGCACGCACCACTGCGCGTTTACAACCCTGCCGCGACACACGGCGCACAGACTGCATCACCCGGCCGCACGCTCGACAATCTAAAAGGCAAAACCGTCGGCTTCATCGACAACGCCAAGCCGAATTTTCAGTTTCTGGTGGAAGACCTCGAAGCGCAGTTGATCACACAGTACGGCGTCAAGGCCGTGCGCAAGCATCGCAAACCAGGGCAAGTGCCGGTGAAACCCGAAGTGCTGCAACAATTCGTCGACGAGTGCGACGCGGTGATTACCGGCTCGGGCGACTGAGGCTCCTGCACGTCGTGGAGTATCCACGACAGTGTTGAAGCCGCCAAAGCCGGCCTCGCCGCGCTCACCGTGTGCTCGACCGCGTTTCAGGGACTGGGCCGCGCGCAGGCCAAGGCGCTGGGCTATGCCGATTTGCCCATTGCGGTAGTGCCGCATCCGTTCGGCATCCGCACCCGCGACGAAATTCGCGCGCTCGCCGCCGAGTGTGTCGGCAATATCGCGCAACTGTTGTGCCAGCCGCGCAAGTCCACCGCGAATGCGAGCCGCGTGCCGGATGCCGCGCGCGCCGAACTGATTGAAGCGCCGGACGACCTGATGGAACTCAATCAGTTGTTCGTCAACAATCGCTGGAGCGACGGACTGCCGATTATTCCGCCCACCGCCGAACGCGTGGAGGCCATGCTGCGCGGCACCACGCTCGCGCGCGATACCGTTGTGGCATCCATCGCGCCGGCGTTTCGCGCCGCCACCGTCGAGCGCATCGCCATCAATGCGGTGATGGCAGGTTGCCATGCCGATTATCTGCCGCTGCTGATCGCTGCGGCGCAAGCCGTAGCCGTGCCGAGCTTTAACTTAAGCGGTCTGCAAGCGACCACCAACCCTGCCGCCGTGTGGCTGATCGTTAATGGCCCCATCGCGCAAAAACTCGGCATCAACGGCGCGGGCAATTGCCTCGGCCCCGGTAACTGGGCCAATGCCACGCTGGGCCGCGCGCTACGTTTGATCCTGCAAAATATCGGCGGCGGCTTGCCCGGTGAACTCGACAAAGCCACCCACGGTCAGCCCGGCAAGTATCAATTCTGCTGCGCCGAAAACGAAGCGGCTAATCCGTGGGAACCGCTGCACGTGGAGCGCGGTTTTGCGCGCGACGCGAGCACCGTCACGGTCGCCGGCGTGCTCGGCACGTGGAACATGAACACACACGCCAAGGACGCGGTCGATTTGCTGCGCGTGATCGGCGACACCATGGCGTTTCCGTGCAGCAGCGATTATGTGCATGGCGGCGCGCCGTGGCTGATGCTCTCGCCCGAACATGCGCATCTGCTCAAGCGTGAAGGCTTGTCGAAGCTCGACGTCAAACACCGGTTGTGGGAAACCTCAAAACTGTCGGCGCAACGTCTCGCGGCAAAAGATTTCGGCCGCGTGCAAAGCGGACGGCGCGATGAATTGGGCGAACTCGCGCCCGACACCATGCTGCCGATTACGGTACGGCCCGAGGAGATCAGCATACTCGTGGCCGGTGGCGACGGCACGCATTCGGTGTATCTGCCGGTGTCGGGCAATTCGCATTCGGCGACGGTGGAAATTCGTGAGTAGCCCGCAAGAAGCGCAGCGCATTCCGGGACGGCGGCAAGCACAGCGCCTCGCTCCCGGAATACGCTACGCTACTTCCGGGCTACGGGTTTTGTGCCTCGCTTTGTCCTGCGCGCCATTAATGCTGCGAGCCCAACCCCTCCCCAACAACTACCCCACGAAACCCGTGCGTATCATCGTCGGTTCCGTCCCCGGCGGCGGCGCGGACATCATGGCGCGCGCCGCCGCGCAACGCCTGACCGAACGTTTCGGTCGATCCTTTGTGGTCGACAACCGCCCCGGCGGCAACGGCATCATCGGCATCGAATTGCTGGTGCAGGCGCCCGCCGACGGCTACACGTTATTTAGCGGCGCGAGCCTGATCGTCACCGCCACGCCGATGAAAAAAGTCGCGTTCGACACACGCAAAGTCATTGCGCCCATTGTTCAGATGACCACCGTGCCGGTGATGGTGATCGTGCCGCCTTCGCTGCCCGCCAACAACATCAAGGAACTCATCGCCCTGGCGCGCGCCAAGCCCGGCACGTTGAGCTACGGCACCTCCGGCGTGGGATCCATTGCGCATCTCGGCACGGAGTTACTCAAGTTCATGGCGGGCGGCATCGACATCGTGCATGTGCCCTACAAAGGCACCGGGCAGGCGTTCGTTGATGCGATGAGCGGGCAAATTCACCTGTTGTTCGCCAGCGGCCTCGGCGCGATTCCGCACGTGCGCACGGGCAAATTAAAACTGTTGGCGATCACCACGCTAAAACGCCTGCAAGGGTTTCCGGACGTGCCGACCGTCGCCGAAACGCTGCCGGGCTTCCAACTCGACAATATGCACGGCCTTTACGCACCCGCAGGCACGCCGCCCGCCATCGTGCGCGCGATCAATCGCGAGGTCGTGCAGTTCATCAATTCACCCGAGATGAAAGAAAAGCTCGCGCTGGAAGCCACCGAAGCCGCGCCGCCCAACACGCCGGAAGAATTTCGCGAATTTTTTGCGCGTCAGGTGGTAATGTGGGATCGTTTTATCAAATCGTCAGGCGTGAAACTGGGCGATTGATATACAGAAGTTTCCAAATAGATACAGCCATCCATACCAAACCTACCGCTCCATTTTGCGCTGAATCAGGCAAGCGAGCCGCGCGCGATCCGACGCTGTCAGCGCACCGTCGTTATCGACGCCCAGGAAATGGCGTTTGAATCCGGCGACCGCCGCCTTGAAATTCGACACATCATAGCCGAAGGCTGCCAGCAGAAATACATCGCTCGCGCCGCTGGGCGCCGACGGAAAAGGCGCCTCGCACCACAAGCCAAAGCCGCGCTCCGCCAGCCGCTTCCAGGGAAAGTGACGACTGGGATCGACCTTGCGACCGGGAATAATATCGCCGTGTCCCAGAAAGTTCGCGGCGGGGATTTTGTAGCGCGCCTTTAGATCGCCGAGCAATTGCAGCAGTGTCGCTATCATCGGCTCAGCAAACGGTTCAAAGCCGTTGTTATCCAGCTCGATGCCGATCGAGGCTGAATTCAAATCGCTCAAGCCGCCCCAGTACGCCTCGCCCGCATGCCACGCGCGCGCGAGTTCATCCACCAGGTAATACAGTTTTCCGTCGCGACCAATCAGGTAATGGGAACTGACTTCGCGCGCGGGATCGGTGAGCGTGCGCAACGATTCCTCGGCGGTGTCGTCGCTGGTGTGATGAAGGATCACGTAGTTGGGACGCCGCGCGCCGAAATTCACCGAGGGCCGCTCTATCACCGGCAGGCTGGTGTAAGGCGACAATGCCGGACGCTGCGGCAGCGTGCTACAGCCCGCCAGCAGCAGCCCAATGCCGATAATAATAATATTTAAATAATTGTTTAAAAACATAGTCTTACAATCAAAACACGCCTAGCGCCAAGCCTGCCGCCAGCGCCGCGCCGATGTCCTCGCAGCGCTGCAAATCATCCGCTGAAATAATTTTCGGCGCGAGTATTTTCTCCGGCGTTTGCGCGTGCGTGCAAACAATCAGCGGCTCGGCGGCCTTGCGCAACCGCCAGCCGGTGCAGATGCGATCAATCTGGCGCACGGCGTTTTCGCCATCGCTGCCGGCGCAGATCAGCGTGGCATACGCGCGACCCACCACTTGATCCAGCGCCGCGTAAAACGTGCGATCAAAAAAGTCTTTCATGATGCCGGACATCGACGCCAGATTTTCCGGTGTCACAAAAATATAGCCGTGCGCCTGCAACACGTCATCCGGCCCGGCCTCGCGCGCGGGCAACAGGCGCACACGCACGTCAGGCTCGACCGACGCGCCGCGCGCCGCTGCTTCGGCCATTTGCCGCGCGCCACCGGTCATCGTATGAAACACGATCAGCAGTGTTTTCATACGCGTTCGTCCACGTCACTCACTCGACAGTTTCGCGCTCTTCACGACTTTCGCCCACTTCGCGACATCGCCGCGAAAGTAATTTCTGAACTCGGCGGGCGTGGTGCCTTCGGAATCCGCGCCCAAGCCCGCGAAACGCTCGCGCGTCTCGGGCATCTTCACGATGCGGCTCACGTCCGCGGAAATTTTTTCGATTATCTTTTGCGGCGTGCCGCGCGGCGCGAACAGGCCATACCACACATTAACTTCAAATCCGGGCACGCCGGCCTCGGCAATGGTAGGCACATCGGGTAATTGCGAAATCCGTTTAAGGCTGCTGACGCCCAGCGGCCTTAACTTGCCCGACTTGATCATCGGCAGATTCACCGGTACGCCGCCCATGTAGATGACCAACTGCCCGCCGATCAAATCGGTCATCGCCTGCGGGCCGCTCTTGTACGGCACGTGCAGCAGTTGCGTGCCGGTCATCAGCGCAAACAATTCTCCCGCCAGATGATCCGAACTGCCGGTGCCGCCGCCGGAGCCGTAGCTCACATGGCCCGGCTTGGCCCTGGCGAGCGCGATCACTTCTTTCACCGAGTTCAACGGCGAACTCACCGGCACCACCAGCGCGTTGTAGCGCGACGTGAGTTGCGTCACCGGTTCGAAGTCGCGTTGTGTATCGAATGGCAGTTTTTTGTAAAACGACGGTGCGATAGCCATGCTGCCCGAGCCGAACAGAATGGTGTAGCCATCGGGCGGCGCTTTTGCCACCACGTCCATGCCGATGGTGCCGCCGGCGCCGGCGCGGTTATCGACGATCAGCGACTGTCCCCATAGTTCACTCATCTTTTGCCCCAGCACGCGCCCGATGATGTCCATGCTACTGCCGGGGCCGATATGGATCACCATGCGCACCGGTCGCGCCGGAAATGCGGCGCCGTCCTGCGCCGATGCGAGAGCGGAAATCGCAATCGCCGTGGCGCAAAACGCAACCCGTGTCCACTGATGCATATCGGCTACTCCCTCAAGCGTAAAAAGTCGCGTATTCGTCCAGCCCTATGCGCGACGGCTGAAACGTGTTCACCACGGCGTCGGCCTGCGCGTAACCCATCGCCATGCCGCACATGATGGTCCAGTCGCGCGAAATACCCAACTCGCGCCGCACGATGTCGGGGTAACTGGCAATCGAGGCCTCCGCACACGTATGCAAGCCGCGCGCCCGCGCCGCGAGCATCAGCGTCTGCGCAAACATGCCGTAATCGAACCAACTGCCCACTTCGAGCGTGCGGTCGATGGTCAGCACCAGCCCGGCGGGTGCGCCGAAAAAAACATAATTGCCGGCGCGGTAAGCCTTCGATTTTTCGTGATCGCCGCGACCGATGCCGAGTGTGCCGTACAAACCCCAGCCGCATTGCCGTTTGCGTGCGAGATACGGCTCTTCCATCGGATCGGTGTAGTAATCGTAATCGCGTTTGTGCCCCGCCTCTGCGGTCAGAAACGCCTGCTGAATCGCAGTGCCCACGCGTTTTAACGTGGCGCCGGTGAGCACATGCACGCGCCACGGCTGTATGTTGGAACCACTGGGCGCCCAGCGCCCGAGTTCAACAATGTCGCGCAGGGTTTGCGGCGCAATGGTGTCCGGCGTGTACGCACGAACCGAGCGCCGTGTGTTCGTCGCCTCAAAAACATCCGCCGCAGGTTTGCTTAAATCAACAGTCATGGTTGCCTCCGGCAATGATGTTACCACCCGCCGCGCGTCGGTTAGAATTGCGGCTCATTTCAACCCTCGTCCACGAAAGACTTGTTCATGAGTAATCCCAGTCGCATCACCAGAATCACGCTGGGCGGTTATGGCCCGCCCACCACCACGTGCAGCCGCGGCATGAAAATCATGGGCGACGCGATCACTGCACAGTTCAGTAATGAGACCGCCATACATTACGTGTGGAACGTGATGGATCTGGGCTACAAGGCCGCTGATTTATTGTGGATGGCGGAAGACGGCGTGCTGTCGATGGCGTATCAATCGACCAGCTATCTCGCCGACTACGTGCCGGAAATGGATTTCGCCGATCTGCCGTTTTTGTTTGACAACCTTGAACAGGCGCGCGCGGCGATGGATGGCGCATTCGGCGCGTGGATGACACGCAAAATCGAAGAACGCATTCCCGCGTACCGCGTGCTGGGTTTTTTTGAAAACGGCTACCGCCACATCTCCAACCAACTGCGCCCGGTGCG
>CAMDDY010000047.1 GCA_945893125.1 Bordetella parapertussis | reverse complement strand
CAGCGCACCCGGTTTGGCCTTGGCCAGCGCGATCAGCTCTTTCACCGAGCGCGCCGGCAAACTCGGATTGACCACAATCAAATACGGCTGCGACACCACCTGCGTCACCGGCGCGAAATCGCGCACCAAGTCCACCGCCAGCTTGCCGCCGCCCTGCAGCGCGGCGGCGGTGGCGTGCGACACGATCATCATGCCGAGCATGTGTCCATCCGCGGGTGCCCGCGCCACGGCGGTCAGACCGATCATGCCGCTCGCGCCGGGGCGGTTCTCCACCACCACGGTTTGCCCCCACGCTTCCGTGAGTTTTTGCGCGATCACGCGCGCGACGATGTCGGTGCTGGCGCCGGGCGAGAAGGGATTGATGAGAGTGACGACGCGGCTTGGGTAACTGGTGGATTGCGCCATCGCGGACAACGGATGTGCAGTACAGAGCGCCAACGTGAAGATCAGCGCGCTAAATGGGTAGCCCGGAAGGAGCGCAGCGTATTCCGGGGGCCGTGTTCGCGCCGCCGGAAGCAGGTGCGTATGCGTAGAGGGTTGCATTTGTGGAAGTATAGTATGGATCGTTGTTGTCGATTATCCCGGAATACGCTGCGCTCCTTCCGGGCTACGGGTTGCCAAGCTGAATCTAAATCCGCACGGCGGCAGCCGGCGTATCACTACGCTCTGCACGCCCGCCGCGATTCGCGCGCACCAGCTCAATCAACTCCGGCACGTCGCGCAGCCGCGCGCCGCTCTCAATCATCATGCGTAGCGGATCCTGATGGCGTTCTTCCGGCGTCCAGGTCTCGGGCGGCTTGGTGGCTTGCGCGCCGAGATGCGCACCGACGCGGCGGGCACGCGCTATGACACGGGTGCCGAACAAATGTTGACGCGCGTTGAAACGCGCCAGTGCAGCGTCGATATCTCCGGTCTGTATTAGTGAATCGGCCAGGCACTCCGCATCCAGCGCCGCCTTGGTCACGCCCATGCCGACGTGCGGGCGGGCAACGAAGGCCGCATCACCGAGTATCGCCGCGCGCCCGTGCATCATGCGCGGCGACGCCAAATCAAAAATAGCCTGAAAGAATGGCTGCCCGGTGAGTTCAATCACCGTGACGCACTGTGGCGCAAGCACGCGGCGGGCGGTGGCGAGCATGTCCGCGATCACTTCCGGGCGGATCAAGGCCGGCGCAATCGCCATGCCATGGCACACTCCGCCGGCGTCGGTGCATAGCGCGGTCAGTCCGTCGCTGCTGACCGGGTGATACCACACCCAGTTGTACGCCCGATGACCAGGACGCACGTCGTTGTCCGGCCCCGGCACGGCATACATGGTCGCTGCATCGCCGTCGGGATAACACACCATGTTGTGCGCGAACATCTCGCGATGCAATTCCGCCGGCAAAGCCGATTCGGGAATAAGGCCGCGCCACGCAATGTAGCCGGCGTATTGCGGCTGCGCTTCGGGCAGTATCTGCGCGCGCACGGTGGAGCGTATGCCGTCGGCGCCGACGATTAAATCGCCGTGCGCGCGGCTGCCATCCGAGAATAAAGCGTTCACGCCCGCTTCATCGTCCGTGAACGACACCAGCGATTTATCGAAAAAATAATCCTCCACCGGGAACGCATCCTTTAGCGCCCGGTAAAGCCGTCCCCACGAACTCAAAATGCGCGGACGCGGCATCTTGTGCTGCACCTTGCCCGCGCGGTCCAGACAGGTGCGCGATTCCGGATGCACGCCGATCGAGGCATCGACCTTGATGCCGATGCGGTCCATCACGTCGAGCAACTCCTCGTGCGTGCCGATACCCGCGCCGCGGCTCGCCAGATCATCACCGACCCGCTCGAAAACCTGCACCTGCCAGCCGATGGTTCGAAGCAGATTCGCGGCCAACAGCCCGCCCAACGATCCACCGATGACTAACGCCTTGGGCATTACACTGACTCCTGCTTTATTGTTTCATTGCCTGCACCCCGCGCGCTGATTGTAGTCAACTTTTGCGCAAGCCCGCCACTGCTGTCCTGATTTGGCATAATGGCCCCCTAACGAGAGAGGAAATATGAACCATCAACGCAAGCAGGTTCTCCAGCAGGTCGCGGGCGCAATGATTTTGTGCGTGGCCCTGCCCGGCGCGCACGCGCAAACGTTTCCATCAAAACCCATCCGCATGGTGGTGGGTTTTCCGCCCGGCGGGCCTGCGGATTACACCGCGCGCGTGCTGGCCGACAAGCTGCCGGCGCTGTTGGGCGGCAACGTCATCGTCGAAAACCGCACCGGCGCCAATGCCACCATCGGTGCCGATCACGTGGCGAAATCGCCGCCCGACGGCCACACGCTGTTCCTCACCACCTGCGGCGCGATGGCGATCAGTCCGCACATCGGCGCCAAGTTACCCTACGATCCGGTGCGCGACTTCACGCCCATCGCGCAGGTGGTCACGGCCTACAGCACACTCGCCGTGCATCCTTCCCTGCCGGTCAAAAATGCAAAAGAGTTCGTGGCGCTGGCGCGCGCGCGCAAAGGCCAGATCACCATGGCTTCAACCGGCATCGGCAGCATCCCGCATTTGGCGCAAGAGTTGCTGAAGACCGCGGCCAAAATTGATCTGCTTCACGTGCCTTACAAGGGCGCCGGGCCGGTGATCATCGACGCCATCGGCGGGCAAATCACCTCGCTGGTGCTCGATGTAACGCCGTTGCTGCCGCACATCAAGGCCGGTAAGCTGCGCGCCATTGGCATCGCCGGTAATAAACGCGTGCCGCTGTTGCCCGAGGTGGCGACGCTCGAAGAACAAGGCTACAAAAACGTCGAAGCGCCGAACTGGTACGCGATATTCGCACCGGCAAAAATGCCGCGCGTCATCGTCGAGCGGCTGAACGACGCGGTGCGCAAGGCGATTGCCATGCCCGATGTGCGCGAGCGCCTGATCAGCACGGGGGCGGATCCGGTGTTATCGACGCCCGAGCAACTCGCCGATCTGCTCAATCGCGATCTTGCGAAGTGGGGAAAATTGATACGCGATAACAACATCACGGAATGATGGCGCCTTTCTCGACGGATACCCACGCCCGTTAAATACCAGCCCCGTCATTCTGGCTTGCGCCAGATTGACGGATGCGAGAAATTTCTGCTCCAGGCAACCCATCTTAACCTCACCTTCGGAGTTACCCCATGGAATTTGGCGTCAGCATCGGTCACATCTCGGCAATTGATTTCGCGCAGCACGGCGAACGGCTCGGCTTCACGCGCTGCTGGGTTACCGACAGTCCGCTGCTGCGCTCTAACCTGTTCGCGACCATGGCGGCGGTGGCGCTACAAACCAAAACCATCCACATCGGCACCGGCGTGGCGGTATGCGGCATGCGCTTGGCGCCCGAGGCCGCCAGTGGCATCGCCACCATCAACGCGTTGGCCCCTGGCCGTACCTACGCTATTTTCGGCGCGGGCAACACGGCGATGCGCATGCTGGGCATGAAGCCCACCGGCGCCAAGGCGCTGCGCGAATACGTGCGCGTGGTGCGCGGGCTGCTGCACGGCGAAGAGATCGCCTATACCACCGGCGCGCCCGGCAGTGAAACCCACCCCATACGCTTCACCTCGCTGGAACAAAAACACATCCGGCTCGATCCGCCGCCGCCGATACACGTGGCCGCCAACGGCCCGCTGTCACAGGCGGTGGCCGGTGAGATCGCCGACGGGCTATGCACGAGCTTCCCGCGCGGCGGCACCATGGCCGAAGCGATGAGTCACGTGCAGCGCGGCGCGGCACGCGTGGGGCGTACGCTCCCCGTCGATTTTCATACTGCAGCCCTGGTCAACGTGCTGATGCTGGAACCGGGCGAATCGCTCACGTCAAAACGCGTGATCGACGAAATCGGCCCGGCGGTGATGACCAACTTTCACTACCTGGTGGATTGGGTGCGCGAAACCGGCAAAGAGCCTCCGGCCTATGTGCGCCCGGTGTGGAACGCCTACACCGCTTACTTACGCGCCCGCGCCGCCGCCGATTCACACCTCACCATGCACGCCAGCCACTACGCCACCATCGATCCGGCGGAAGCGCAGTTCCTCACGCCGGAAATCATTCGCAACTTTTGCATCATCGGCGAACCGGCTGAACTGGTGGAGCAACTGCGGCAGCTTGAGCGCCAAGGGCTGAAACAGATTACGTTTCATCCGCCGTTTGCGCAGCGTTACGAAGTGATGGAGCGGTTTTCGCGGATGGTTATGGCGAAGATGTAGGGATCACAGATTCACCGCTACTTCAACATCTCACCAAACGCCCCCGCCGCAACCACCGCCTTCTCCTCCTCATGCCGGAGCGAATCCACGCCCGGCGTGTATTGCTGATACACATACAGCCGCAAGTCGGGCACGCCCAAGCCCTTGGCTTGCGCGCGCGCGGCGCGTTCGAAGTGGTGATGCACAAACACGATGGCCGGGCGGCCGGCTTTGGTGAGGTTGATTCCGTCGCGCACGGCGCCGGAGGTGCAAGAGCCTCAGGCCCCGAGTCCGATCAGAACGTAATCGGTCTCCAGCGAGAGCTTGTCGAGTTCCGCCTTCGGTGCGGGCGCCCAGGTGTTTTCTTTGTAGACGCGGTGGATCGCGGCGGGCTGCAACGATTTTTCGATTTCGCTCTCCAGCGTTTTCCAGAAGCCGATAGCGGACTTGTGCTGGTTGAACACAAAGCCCACGCGCTTGCCTTTGAGATCGCCGAGTTTGATTTCGGTTTTGCGCTGGATTTTGGCGACTTCGCCGCGCGGGTCTAATAGGATGATGCTCACAGTAAATATCCTTTATAAACAAATACTTACAATTACTTTGCTTTCGGAAACACAACCTTGCGCTGCACCGTGCGCGAACGAAACGCGCCCCACCCCGGCATCACCGAACAAAACGCGCCGCCGGAACCCCAGCCGCCCGCCACCGCAATGATGAGGTTATTCACGCTGCGCACAAACGGATGTTGCGCGTCGTCGTCGTTGGCGTCGGTAATTTTGCTCCAGTGCATCGGATGTAGTTCGGAGATCGAGCGGCGGCGCTTCACGTCGCGCGCCGCGCGCGTGGCCAGGCGCGCGATGCCGGCTTTCACATCGGCTTTGCTCAAGCCCGCATCGGACAGATTTTTTGCCGCCATCGGGCTCACCACCAGCACCATGTCGCCGCCGGCGATGGTGTTGCTGCCGAGCATGGCAATCGCATCGGCGAGGATGAACATCACGTCTTCAGCCGAGCTGTATCCGGCGCCGCAACCGGCGAGCCGCGGCCCTTCGACCGCGGTGGCCGTCACCGCCGTGTCGTCGGCATTGAAGCCGCGCTCGACGTGCAGCGGCTCCCACGGATTGCTGTCCTGATCCTCCGCGAAGCAAAAGCTGTAGTAGCCCGGATGCCCGTGCGTGGTTTTGCACGGCTCGCCGGGGATGCCCGCGCCGATGTTCCACAACACCAGCCGCACCGCGCGCCCGATGGTCGCACTCGGTCGGCAGCCATGACCCATCACGCATTCCTTGGTGTTAAAGCCCAGTTGCTTCACCGCCGGCCCGCTCACCATCACCAGCGGCGCGCAGCTGTGGGTGGTGGTCTGCACACCGTTGAGATTAAATTGTTCCTCGCACATCGCCTCGACCGCTGCCACCACGATGGGCGCGTACTCCGGCTTGCAGCCCGCCATCACGCAATTGATGGCGATGCTTTCAATGGTGGCCACGCCATCGCGCGGCGCGATCACGCCGATGACCTCTTGCGGATCGCGCTGCAAGTAATTGATGATGCGCTCCACCGCGCCGCGCGTGGGTGGTATCACCGGCAGGCCGTCGGTCCAGCGTTGCTCGTAACAGAATTCGACCGCGGCTTCGAGATCGGCGGCTTCAAAACCTTTCGCTATTAATTCCATGCTGTTTCCCCCTGATTGCCTGCGAGCTTACGCCAACGTGCAAATGCCTTCAAACCGCCATCGTCGCTCCCAAACAAGGCCAATATTATCGCGCGCTCACCAATCATTCTTCCCGTAGACCCAAGTCCTTAATCAACTTGCCCCAATGCGCCATTTCGGTTTTCAGGGTGGCAGTCAACTGCGCGGGCGGCCCCGCGATCACTTCCATGCCGGCATTGAACAGGCGTTCGCGCATGTCGGGCCGATTGAGCGCACGCACGATTTCGTAATTCAGTTTGTTGATAATCGGCTCGGGCGTATGCGCGGGTGCGAACATGCCGAATGGTGACGACGATTGATATCCCGTGACACCCAGCGAGGTCAGCGTCGGTAGCCCCGGCGCCAGCGGCGACGGTTTCAGACTGGTCACGGCGAGCGCGCGCAAACGTCCGGATTTGACATGCGGCATCGCCGTGCCCGCACCCGGGAACATCAGCTGCACTTGCCCGGCGATCAAGGCATTGAGCGCCGGGCCGCTGCCCTTGTACGGCACGCGCACGATGTTGACGCCCGTCATCACGCGAAACAGTTCCGCCGCCAGATGCGGCGTGGCGCCGACCGAACTGGAGCCGTAATTGAGTTCGCCCGGCTTCGCTTTTGCCAGCGCCAGCAATTCGTCCAGCGATTTCGCGGGCACCGCCGGATGCAGCACCAGCAGGTTCGGCGTTTCAACCGTGAGTGTGATCGGCGCAAAATCCTTCAGCGGATCCCACGGCACGCGTGCGCGCAAAAACGGCGACAGCCACATCGGCGCGCCGTAACACAACAGGGTGTAGCCGTCGGGCGCGGACTTCATGGCGATTTCACTGGCGATGAAGCCGCGATTGTCCACGATGAATTGCTGGCCGATGGGGCCGCTGACGGACAGCGCAATCGCACGCGCCGCCAGATCATTGCCGCTGCCCACTTCGGCGGTGACGATGCGCACGGGTTTACTTGGGTAAGATTGCGCCCCACTCGCATTCATCGCGCAGGCGAGCGCGATAAACAGCGTCAGCGTGACGGGAGAAAACCGGTTCGACAGTGCGGTTGCGCGCATGTGTGTGGCCTCGAAGTTTCACGATTATAATCGTTGAAATCGCTCGCCAACGGCGGCGTGTAACTTGAGCATGATGTCGATCTGGACTGAAAGGAAGCGCATGAACAAACCCATCGAAATGCCTGCCGCGCCGGCCCTGGCGCAACGCGCGGTTGACGGCATACAGCAACAGCTTACCGACTACGCCTGCAAGCTGCGCTTTGAAGACCTGCCGCCGGAAGTGGTGCATACCACGAAGCTGCGCGTGATCGACACGCTGGGTTCGCTGATCGGCGGATTTTTCGCCGAGCCGTGCCGCATCGCGCGCAATGTCGCCGCGGCGATGCCCAATCCGGCCGGCGCCACGGTGATCGGCACGCGCCTGAAAACCTCGCCGGAGATGGCGGCGTATGTGAACGGCGCCACCGCGCGCTACGTCGAGATGAACGACATCTACCATTGGCCCGGCGCGTTCGGCGGCCACCCCAGCGACGTGCTCACACCGATACTCGCCGCCGCCGAGCACGCGCAAGCGAGCGGTCGCGATTTCATCACCGCCGTGGTGCTAGGCTACGAGGTGTATCAGCGTTTTTCCGACATTTTCAAAAATGTCGGCATGGGTTTCGATCACACCAACTTCGCCTGCCTTGGCAGCGCGCTCGCCTCGGCAAAAATATTCAAACTCACGCGCGAACAAACCGCGCACGCGATCTCGATGGCCGCCGTGCCCAACGTGATCCTGCGGCAGGTGCGCGCGGATCACTACTCCATGTATAAAGCCGTCGCTTCGGGCCACGCGGGCCGCGCCGGCGTATTCGCCGCGATACTGGCACGCGCGGGCATGGAAGGCCCGCATCTGCCGTTCGAGGGCAAGGCCGGCTGGTGCGGCCATGTCGCGCGCGACACCTTGAAGCTGCAAGCGCTCGGCGGCACGGGCGTGGAGTTCCGCATCATGCAGGCGCTGGTGAAGCCGCGCGCGTCGTGCGGTACCACCATCTCGTCGATCATGGCGACGGAAAAAATCGCCCCCCTGCACGCGAAGGAGGTGAAGAAAATCACCGTCGAGGTGTATCAAAAAGCCAAGGAACGCGTCGGCACCGGCGAACATCGCTGGAACCCCGACACCCGCGAAACCGCCGATCACAGCATTCCCTACGTGGTCGCCGCCACGCTGATGGACGGCACCATTACGCCGCGTTCGTTTAACGATAAAAATCTGTGGAACCCCGAACTGCGCGCTCTGATCCACAAGATCGACGTGGTGACCAACGATGAATTCACCAAAGCCTATGTGAAGGTTCCGGTGGAGCATCGCACGCGCGTCACCGTGCAAACCCACGGCGGCGAAACCCTCGTGGGCGAGGCCGGCGGCGACGAAAACGATCTGAACATGCCCAAGAGCGACGCCATGATCAACGAAAAATTCCGCACGCTGTGCGAGGACAGCATCGGCGGCAAGTCGTTGAGTGCGGCGCTGGATTTGTTGTGGGGACTCGATACGATGGAGAACGTGTCGGCGATTCCGCCGGCGCTGGTGATAGCGTAATCGTATTGCCGCGCAGGGAAAAAATAGCGCTACACTGCCGGCTACACACATCCATCGGGGAGAACTGCATGGCCATAACCGTCAAGACATTGAGCGGCGGCGTGCTGTCGATTGGGGTGTGTGCGAGCACCCACGTGCTGGCGCAGGGGAATCAGGGCGCGGGCGCGTATCCCAGCAAACCCGTGCGCGTGATCGTGCCCTACCCGCCGGGCGCCGGCACGGATTTCACCGCGCGGGAAATCGCCAGGGCGCTGACGGAAGCGCTGGGGCAGCAGTTTGTCGTCGATCATCGTCCCGGCGCCGCCGCGACGCTGGGCCACGGACTGATGTCGAAGGCCGCGCCCGACGGCTACACGCTGGGGCTGGGCACCACCGGCGGGCTGGTCTCGGTGCCCGCGCTGATGGGCAACAAAATCGCCTACGATCCGATCAAGGACTTCACCCACATTGGGCTGGCCACCTTCGTGTTTTACGCGATGTTCGTGAACGCCAATCTGCCCGCACACTCGGTTGCCGATTTCATCAAGCTCGCCAAGGCGTCGCCGGGCAAGCTCAACTACTCTTCGCCCGGCGTCGGCACGCCCAATCACATCGGCGGCGCGCAGTTGGTCACGCTCGCCGGCATTGATCTGCTGCACATACCGTACAAGGGCAGCGCGCTGTCGCTCAACGACCTGATCGCCGGCACCATCCATCTCACCATCACCGGCCTCACGGCGACCATGCCGCATGTGAGGGCGGGGCGGTTGCGAATTCTGGGCATAGGACACGACAAACGCGTCAAGGTCGCGCCCGACGTACCCGCGATCAACGAAACCATACCCGGCTATTACAACACCGGCTGGTGGGGAATGGTCGCGCCCGCCGGCACGCCCAAGGCGCTAATCAACAAGCTCAACCCCATCATGAACAAGGCCCTGCAATCGCCGGAAATGACACAGCGATTTTTCGCGGCCGGTCTTGAAATCGCCACCTCCACGCCGGACGGTTATCGCGACATCATCCGCACCGATCTCGAAAGCTGGCGCAAGCTGATCAAGGAAGCGAAGATCAGCGTGGAGTCGTTGCCATAGCGTTGCCCGGTTCTTGCAGGATGGGTGGAGCGTAGCGCAACCCATCACTCTGCACGGCAAGCACGTTGATGGGTTTCACCCATCCTACCAATGCAACACCGCTACGCGCTGCGCCGCCGCTTTGTAGTACTCCCCAACGTATGCGCAAGCGCTTTCGCGCCCTTGCCCGGTGTCAGCGTCACCAGCGCAACGCAGCCGTTTGCAATGGTGCCCATGTGTGCCGCGCACACGCCTGGATAACACGCGAGCGTGCCGCCGTGGCGCATCTGCCGGTGCGCATGCACGTGGCCCAGCGCGAGGTAGTCAAAGCCCGAGGCCTCGATTTCACCAGGTGAAATGAGGGATGAACGCTCCATGTCGGGATCGTCAGAGTACAAGCCGTGCGCCATGCCGATGTGCCACATATCGCCTTTGCGCGGCGGCGTACCCGCCATCGGTTTGTTGGAGCGGTCATGATCCAGCATGCAACGGCCCCACACGGTGGCGTGCAGATCGGGAAACGTCACTTGCGTGCCGTGCGCATCGTTGAGCAAAGTGACGTGCGCGCCCGCCTTGCGAAAATCCATGCGCTTGACGACGGAGCGCGCATCCCACACATCGTGATTGCCGACGATCACCACCGTCTCGCACGACACGCGTGCAAGTTGTTCGTAAACAAAATCAACCGTCCTGCGATGAATCTCGTTATGGTCGAACAAATCGCCCGCGATCAGGAATAAATCCGATTCCGTTTCCAGCACGGTGTCGACCACCTGCGCGAAGGCTTCGCGCACTTTGACGCCATCCGGCTCGTCAGTCAGATGAACATCGGAGGTGTGGGTAATTTTCAGCGGGCGGATCATCGGCTATAACAATTTCAGGTTGGGCTGCGATTCGAGTTTGCTCCAACGCTCGAACAAATTATCCGCAGCCGTCGCATCCACATCCGCGCACAGCAGCATGAATTTGCGCTTGAGATCGGCGCGCGTCAGCGGATCGGCGGGCATGCCCTTGTAGGTATTGCCATCGCGCGACAACTCGCGCCCGTCTTTCAATTTGACCGTCACGCGCGAACTGCGCACACCCTTGCCCGGCTCTGTCCACACGCTCGATTCGATTTCGCGGCAGGTCGCGCGTATCAATGGGTCTTCCAGCGCGCCGCCGGCAAACGCCTTCGGGTCTTCCGGGTCGCGATGCAGCGCCACCGCCACGCAAAACGGCACGCTGTATTGCGACTGCATGATGTCACCCGGCTCACGGATGTTGTGGTGTGTCGCCAGCCGCTCGCTGCCGGTGACGTGGATCTTCGCCACGTCGGCTGCCTTGAAACCATGCGCCGCCATCAAATCGCGCAGCGCCTGCACCGGCGTGTGTGCGTTGATATGGCAGGCGTAACGCTTCATGCAGATACGCATCACTTCCCACTGCGTGCCGAGATTCGCCGTCAGCAACGCGGGTTCAATGTCTTCTTTTTTGCAATAGGCATCGAGAAAACCGAACTTGCCTTCGAGGATGGTTTCCGGCCCTTCATAACCGTCGGCTGCCAGCCGCGCCGCGAGGATGCCGGATTCCGAGGCACGCCCGAGATGCAGGCGCTTCACCATCGCGCCCTGGCTCGACTTGGTGAACGCCAGCAGGCCCGATGATAGCGAACCGGCGATGCCCAGCGCGTTGACCAGTTGCGTTTCGGTGAGTCTCATCACCAGCCCCGCCGCCACCGTCGCGCCGTACGCGCCGGTCAATCCCGGCGCATGGAAACCGATTTTCTCCGGACTGTGATGCGTGGCGCAGGCGATGCGCAGCATGATTTCCGTGGCAGCGACGAACGCGACAATCGCTTTTTGGCCATCGGCGCCGGTCTCTTCGCAGGCGGCCAGCAGCGGCGGCAACAAGGTTGCACCCGGATGCGCACCCATGCCCGGATCGCGCACGCTGTCCTGCTCGAACGCATGCGAAAACAAGCCGTTCGCGAGCGCGGCATACGGCGCATGCACTTTGCGATCCGGGTAACCAATCACCGTACAAGGCCCGCCGCTGCCGTAACGCAGCGCGTAGTCGGCGGCCATTTTGCTCCACGCAAAACGCGAGCCGAAGGTCGCGACGGCGACGGTATCGATCATGCAATCCTTCGCGCGTTCCACCACTTCGGATGGAATATTTTCAAAGCGGAGCGTGGTGGCGAAGCGGCTTAATGTCTGCGTGGCGGTATTCATAAGTATTTGTTTTTAAACGATATTTTTAAGTTAACCGCTGGGCATCAGCAGCGACATCAACGGCGCCACGCTCGGCGCCGTCTCGAAATCATCAATCGCATTTAACAGCGGCTCAATCGCATTCTCGCGCAACACGCGCCGCGCGCAACTGCGAAACTTGTCGCGCATCCGTGTTTCGGGAATCGCATTCTGCGCGGTGCGGCCCAGCGCACGTTCGACATGCGACACCAGCACGCGGCCATCGTTCAGCGTGACGCGCACTTCCGCGCCCGCGTTGTTGCCCTCGGGAAACTGTCCCGGCAAATGGATTTCCGCATGCACCTTCGCCACCAAGGCGCGCACTTGCGGATCAAGATACGCATCACCTTCGAAATGTTCGAACACCGCGCCGCCGCTCACCAGCGCGCGCGCCACGCAATACTGCACGCTGAATTTCGCACCCAGCGCGGTTTGCGGATCGAGGCGATTGGTGTGCGCCAACCGGCGCGCGGGAGTGTAGGTTTCGATGCGCGTAATCTGTTCCGCTCTCAAGGCGTGGTGCTCGCGCAATTCGAGCACGGCATCAATCGCCGCGTGCGTGCTGGCGCAGCACGGATACTGTTTGTAACACGCGCCCGGCTCAACGATATCCAGTGGCTCGGCCCAGCTTTCAAACGCACGCTCGATGTCAAAATGGCCAGGGCCGTTATACAGATTAAAAAATCCCTGCTTGTGTTCAAACGCGTGGTCGTTAGCGGTAAAGCCCTTGCGCGCCAGCAAGGCCGCCATCAACCCGGCGCGCGCGCACTGGCCCGAATGAAACGGTTTGGTCATGGTGCCGAAGTTGGCCTTGGTGCCCGATGCCAGCGAGGTGGCTATCGACAACGCCGTCGCGGTCTGCGCCACATCCAGCCGCAACAAACGCGCGCACGCCGCAGCCACCGCAAACACGCCCAGCGTGGAGGTCGGATGCCAGCCGATTTCATAGTGATGCATATTAACCGCGCGGCCGATGCGCGCGCCGGTCTCGAAACCCAGCACATGCGCGCACAACACGTCGCGCCCGCTGGCGCCCGACATTTCAGCCGCCGCCAGCAGCGCGGGGACCATGGTGGCCGAGGCGTGGCCGAACATGGTGTTGGTGGCGTTGTCGTAATCGAGCGCGTGTGCGGCAGTGCCGTTAATCAGCGCGGCATCCAATGCGCTCACATGCCGGCGCGTGCCGATGATCAGGCTCGGCCCCGTGGCATCGTCCAATACCGTTGCCTCGGTAGCAATGCGCGCGCAGTCCTCGATGGCACCGGCGAGCGTCACACCCACGGTATCGAGCAAACCGATCTTGCTCCAGTATATGGATTGCAATGGCAGCGACGCATCATCGGTGGCCGCGATCAACGCGGCAAGCCGGTGAGCTACGCTGGGCTGCATGTGCGAGTAGGAAACCATTTCACTAAATGGACGATAAGGTTGGGCAAGCAAGGATGGCACGAATGTTATAGTAAAATCGTTGCCGATTGTTCGCTGCCGCAAGCATTGCGCAAGCGCTCGCACTCCAGTCCATTCCATCCGTAGATTATTCCGGGAAACCCGCACATGTCCGACCCAACCATTCACTATGATGTACTGATCGTCGGCTCTGGCAACGCCGCGTGCTCCGCCGCGCACGCCGCGCTGGAAAAAAACGCGCGCGTCGGCATTATTGAAAAAGCCTCCAAGGGCAATCGTGGCGGCAATAGCGCGTTGACCGGCCACATGCGCTTCGTGTTCAACGGCCTCGAAGACATACGCCCACTGGTTAAAAACACCAGCGACGACGAACTGCGCACGCTGCTCGAACGCATGCCGCATCGCACCGAGGCCGAGTTGTGGGACGAGATCATGCACGTCACCAACAACCAGAGCGACGAAGAAATGCTGCAAGTGCATGTCACCGAATCGCTTAACACGATTCACTGGCTGGTGAGCAAGGGCCACGACTGGACGCCCGCCGGCGGCTACAAAATGCCCGGTGACAATATCCTGCTGATGAACGGCGGCGGCTACGGCTTGCAGCAACGCAACTTCACCCAGCTCGAACAGGACGGCGCGACGTTTCACTACGAAACTTCCGCGCTTGATTTGATACAGGATGATCGCGGCCACGTCACCGGCGTGCATGCGTTGACACCCAAGGGCATCGTTAAATTCACCGCAAAATCCGTGGTAATGGCGTGCGGCAGCTTTGAAGCCAACCCGGAAATGCGCGCGCGTTACCTGGGGCCGGGCTGGGACACCATTCACATTCGCGGCGTGCCGTTCAACACCGGCGACGGGCTGCGCATGTCGCTCAACATCGGCGCCATGCCGCACGGCAGTTGGACCACCTGCCATGCGTCACCGCAGGATGTGTGCCTGCCGAAGTTTACGATTCCGATTTCGTACACCACCAAAAAATCCTACGCGCGCTACATGTATCCGTACTCGATCATGGTCAACACCAATGGCGACCGTTTCATCGACGAGGCCGAAGACCTGCGCGGGCGCACCTATGCGCGCATGGGCCGCTCGATACTCGCGCAGCCCGGCGGCGTGGCGTTTCAGATTCTTGATGCCAAGGTGCGCAAGATGGACATCTACCCCACCAACTACGACAGCGCCACCACCTCCAAGGCCGACACGCTGGAAAAACTCGCCGTGGAATTAGGTATCACGAATATTCCCAATTTCATTGAGACCGTGCGCAACTTCAACACCGCGATTCAGCCCGGCACGTTTAATCCCGATCGCCACAAGCTCGACGGCAAGGGCACCGCCGGCTTAACACCACGCAAGAGTAATTACTGCCTCTCCATCGAAGAAGGCCCGTTTGAAGGTTTCCCCGTGCGTTGCGGCATGACGTTCTGCTTCGGCGGCCTGAAGATCGATCCGGCGAATGCGCAGGTGCAGCACGTTGCCGGTCGCCCTATCGGCGGCCTGTATGCGGCGGGCGAAATGGCCGGCGGGCTGTGGGTGGGCAACTATGCTTCAGGTTCGGGCATGATGGCCGGGGCTACGTTTGGGCGGATTGCCGGGACGCATGCGGCGGTGGCGGCTTTGCAGTAACCACATTACTACCCCCTCTCCCGCATCGGGGCGGGAGAGGGTTGGGGAGAGGGTGGGGAAGCGCAATCGCCCCTCTCCCCAACCCTCTGCTCCGCTGCAAGTGTTCCCTTGTCCCCGCAAGCGGGGCGAGGGGGTTTCTTTGAGATTGATAATTTCTCGGTAAGAAACCACCTTGAACATCGTCGTCACCGTAAAACAAGTAGCCGATCCCAATATTCCGCCGAGCCACATCCAGCTCGACGCGGATGCGAAGCGCATCATTTCGCCGTTCGGCATTCCGCCGGTGATGAACGGCTATGACGCCAACGCGCTGGAAGAAGCGCTGCGGTTGCGCGAATTACACACTGGCAAAATCACCGCCATCACGCTCGGTGAAGAATCCGGCCGCGACGTATTAAAACGCGCGGTCGCGATGGGCGCGAACACCGCCGTGCTGCTCGCCGATCCGGATTGGCTGCATGCCGATAGCGCCGGCGTCGGCCAGCTCATCGCCGCCGGCATTAAAAAATCCGGCCCGTTCGATTTGGTGCTGTGCGGTCGCCAGGCCTCCGATACCGATGGCGGACAGGTGCTGCACTGGATCGCGCGTTATCTGGATATTCCCGTGATTACACCGGTCATCAAAATCGAGTCCGTCGAAGGCGATACGATCACGGTGCAGCGGCTCACCGACGATGGCGTGCAGCGGCTCAAGGTGAAATTGCCCGCTTTGCTCGGCGTATCCAGTGAAATGAACGAACCACGTTTGCCGTCGATGCGCGGCCTGATGGGCGCGGGGCGCGCGATGATCGCCGCGTGGAAAAAGAAAGACATACCAGTGGACTTGCCCGCACCGCGCGTGGCACTGCGGAAGCTCACCATTCAAATCCGCGACAGCAAGGCAGAAATGATTCCCGGCAAGACGGGTGCTGCACAAGGCGCGGCGCTGGCCGACAAACTGCGCGAGAAAGGACTCATCTGATGGCCGGCGTACTCGTCATCGGCGAAGTCACGGATGGACGTCTGCTGCCCGCGTCGCTGGAAGCCGCCGCCGCCGGCGCGGCGCTGGCGCAATCATTCGGAGAACCGTTGCTGGGCGCGCTCATGGGTGATGGCGGAAATGCGCTGGACGGCGCGGTTGACGCGTTTGCCGCCGGATTCGCCACACTTTATCTCGTTGAACACGCTTCGTTGCAAAGTTACACCGCGCACGCGCATGTCAGTGCGGCGCGCGCGGTAATCAGCGCCTGCAAGCCTTCGGTGGTGATAGGCCCGCACACACTGCGCGCGCGCGAATGGGCGCCGTGCCTCGCGGCGGCGCTCGATACCGGGTTGATTATGGATTGCACCGCTGTCGCGGCGGAAGACGATGCGCTGGTGGTGCATAAGCCCGTACACGGCGGCGGCGTGGTGGGTGAATTCGTGATACGCGCGCCAGCGATGGCGCCGCGCATGGTCACGCTGCGCAGCGGCGCCAGCGCGCGCGCAGCGGCCGCGCCCAACACAAAAGTCGAACGCATGGCAATTGAACCCGCCGGCAATGACCGCGTGACCCTGCTGGAAGAAATCGCCGCGCAGGCGAGCAGTGGCCCCAAGGTGTCGGACGCAAAAATCGTCGTCTCCGGCGGCCGCGGCCTCGGCAGTCCCGACAACTGGCATTACATCGAAGAAGCCGCTGCGGCACTCGGCGCGGCGGTGGGCTGCTCGCGGCCCGTGGCGGACTCCGGCTGGGTGAACTCCTCGCATCAGGTGGGTTTAAGCGGCAACAGCATCAACGCCGAGTTGTATGTCGCGGTCGGCATTTCCGGCGCGGTGCAGCACCTCGCGGGCATCAATGGTTCCGCGGTCGTGGCCGCGATCAATACCGATGCGCAGGCCGATATCTTCACGCGCGCCAATTACGGCGTGGCGGGTGATTACAAGGAAGTGCTGCCGGCGTTTGTGGAACGGGTGCGACAACTGAAAGGGTGAATGGCGCATCGGATTGCAGAACTCGTTATAGTTATA
>CAMDDY010000046.1 GCA_945893125.1 Bordetella parapertussis | reverse complement strand
CGCCATGCACTACCTCAACCATCGCCCCAGAAAATGCCTCGGCTTCAAAACACCCCACGAAGTCTTCTGGAAGAAGCTACACTCGCATCATAACGCGGTTGCACTTCAGACTTGAATCCGCCCCTTACAAATTACTGTGATTACCCGGTACTGCGGCACACGGTTGAATTCGTGATGATGGGCGGATAATGACCATGTGAGCGAAACACATAATGCGCCTCCCGATCTTGGCCGCTAACTGTATCCTAACGCTGCCCGCTTATCCAGCGCCAGTATCGGCGTTGGCTGCGCGTGGCGCCGTACAACGAGTCTGGCGGGCGGCCGCGGGGCCGGGTGGTAGAATAAGCGCGGCTTTGCGGGTGTAGTTCAATGGTAGAACGGCAGCTTCCCAAGCTGCATACGAGGGTTCGATTCCCTTCACCCGCTCCAGGACTGCGCTGAAATATCGGGTGTAATGCCGGAACCGCGTCAGCCCGCTGCGTGTCCCAGGATAGGGCGCGGATAACAACGTGCGAGTATGTTGTAAATCATTTAACAACTTCCGGGCGCCGCGCAATTGACCCGTGGTCGTGGCCGCTATATCGTTAGCCGTGAAGGTTATGCCGAATTTCCGCGACATGGAGCCGAATCATGAAAATCGTTAAATACCTGCTGATCGCGTGTGGCGGCCTGGTGGTGATCGTTGGCGGCATCGTGACCTATGGGGCGGCGACGTTTAATCCCAACAGCTACAAGCCGCAGATCATTCAGTTGGTCAAGGACAAAAAGCAGCGCGATCTGAAGCTGGACGGCGATATCAAGCTCAAGTTCTGGCCGAGCATCGGCGCCGACCTCGGCAAAATGTCGTTGTCTGAATTCAAGGGCGATAAGGAATTTGCGGCGGTCGAGGGCTTGCGCGTGTCGCTCAAACTGATGCCGCTGTTGTCGAAAAAATTGGTGGTCGATGAGGTGGAAGTGAAGGGTGTTCGCGCGGCAATCGTCAAGTTCAAGGACGGGCGCATGAACATCGATGACCTGCTGTCGAAGGACGACGACAAAAAGCAGCAGCAGTTTGAATTTGATATTGACCATGTGGCTATTGAAAACGCCGCGCTGACCTATCGTGATGAGGCGCAAGGCACGCAGCTCGCGCTGTCCGGCGTCAATCTCAAGACCGGACGCATCGCGCCGAACGTGCCGGGCAAAATCGATTTATCGATGACGGTCAAAGGCAACAAGCCCGCGATCGATCTTGGCATCGCGCTGAAAACGAAGCTGACGTTTGATCTGGAACAGCAGGTGTTTTCGCTGGAAGACATGGGGCTGGATGCCAAGGGCGCCGCCGCCGATCTGAAAAATTTGAATGTGAAGGCAACGGGCAGCGTGCTGGCGAAACTGAAAGCAGGCGAGCTGACCACCGACAAGCTGTCGGTAATGATGGCCGGCGTCAGCGGCAAGGACAATCTGGATATCAAACTTGATGCGCCGAAACTGCAAATCACCAAGGACAAGGCAACCGGCGACAAGGTGACGGTTGTCGCCAAAATTACCAATCCGCAAGGCGTGACGCTGGCCAATGTGGTGCTGCCGGGCATTGAAGGCACGGCGGCGGCGTTCAAGTCGGCGGGCATGATGCTGGATCTGGATATCAAGCAGGGCGATCAGACCATCAAGGCGAAGGTGTCGTCGCCGCTGTCGGGAAATTTCCAGACGCAACAAATCAGTTTGCCACAGTTGGCCATCACTATAACGGCGACCGGTCCCAACCTGCCGGGCAAAAGCATCACCGGCAGTTTGAACGGCAGCGCGAGCGTCAATGGGTCGAAGCAGCAGGTGCAGGCCAATCTCGCGGGCAAGGTTTCCGACAGCAGCATCAAGGCGCAAGTGGGTGTGAATGGATTCGCGCCGCCGGGCCTCACCTTTGATGTGGATATCGATCAACTGGATCTGGATAAGTATGCTCCGCCGGCGGCCGGCGGCGGCAAGGGCGGCGCGGACAAGCCGATTGACCTGAGTGGATTGCGCTCGTTGCGCGCCAGCGGAAAACTGCGCATCGGCACGTTGAAGGTTTCCAATCTGAAGGCGTCCAACGTGCGGCTCGAGATCAAGGCCAATGGCGGGCGGGTGGATGTCAGCCCGCTGGCGGCCAATCTGTATCAAGGGTCGATGAACGGGGCGGTGTCGGTCAATGCCGCGGCGGCGACGCCGTCGTTCGCGATCAAACAAAATCTGGCCGGCATTGCCATCGGCCCGCTGCTGAAAGACTTGGCGAACAAGGACATGCTCGACGGGCACGGCACGGTGAACGTCGATATCACCACGCAGGGCAACACCGTCGGCGCACTCAAGCGCGCGTTGAATGGCGGCGCGTCGGTGAATCTGCGCGACGGCTCGATCAAGGGCATCGATGTGGCCGGCACGCTGCGCAATGCCAAGGCCAAGCTGGGTTCGCTCAAGGGACAGCAGACCCAGGCAGCGGACAAAAATCAGAAGACTGATTTCTCGGAGTTAAGCGGCACCTTCGCGATCCGCAATGGTGTCGCCAGCAACAACGATTTGTCGATGAAGTCGCCGTTGCTGCGCGTCGGCGGCGCGGGTGACATCAATATCGGCGAGGACTCCATCAATTACACCGTGAAGGCGTCCGTGGTCGGCACGTTGAAGGGGCAGGACGGGCGCGATACCGGTGATCTCAAGGGGATTACCGTGCCGGTACGGGCCACCGGGCCATTGGCGGCGCCGTCGTTTGCGCTGGATTACAACGCGCTGCTCACGGACACGATAAAGCAACAAGCCGAGGAAAAAATCAAGGGCAAACTCGAAGGTCTGCTGGGCGGCAAAAAAGCAGCGACGCCGGGCGCCGCACCGGCGGCGGATGCGCCCAAGTCAGGCTCCACGCGCGATGCGATCAAGGGGCTGTTTGGACGATGAACCGCAGGTAGTGCGCTGCTGATGCGCTCGTTCGCATCGCGCCTGGTTGCCTGGCAAAAGCGCCAGGGCCGGCACGATTTGCCGTGGCAGGGAACGCGCGACGCCTACGCGATCTGGCTGTCGGAGATCATGCTGCAGCAGACGCAGGTCACGACTGTCATTCCTTATTACCAGCGATTTCTGCGGCGCTTTCCCACGGTGCATGCGCTTGCCAAGGCGCCGCAAGATGACGTGCTCGCGTTATGGAGCGGCTTGGGCTATTACTCGCGCGCGCGCAACCTGCATCAGGCTGCGCGCATCATCGTGGATGCGCATGGCGGTCGCATGCCGGATGATCCCGCCGCAGTGCAGGCGTTGCCCGGCATAGGCCGCTCCACCGCCGCCGCGATTTGTGTGTTTGTCCATGGCGGGCGTCATGCGATTCTCGACGGCAATGTCAAGCGCGTGCTGGCGCGGCACGGCGGCGTGCGCGGTTATCCGGGTGAAGCGCGGGTGCAGGAAACACTGTGGCGCAAGGCCGAGTCGCTGTTGCCGGCGCGCGACATTGTGGCGTATACGCAGGGCCTGATGGATTTGGGCGCGGGCATCTGTGCGCGGGTTAATCCGCGCTGCGAACAATGCCCGGTGCGCGCCGATTGCGTGGCGCATACGAAGGGGCTGACCGCAATATTGCCTCACGCGAAACCGCGCGCCGTGTTACCCCGGCGCGGCACGGTCATGTTGTTGCTGCAACGTGGTGAGGACATCCTTCTGGAAAAACGCGCGCCGCGCGGCATTTGGGGCGGCTTATGGTCGCTGCCGGAAGCGGATGCCGCCAGCACCGTGCGCGATGTGCGGCGCATTTGCCGCGAGCGTTTTGGCGCGACAGTAATGTCCGCAACAATGCTGCCGCCGGTCGCGCATGGCTTTACGCATTTCAAACTGACGATCCAACCTGTTTTGGTGCGCGTAAAAAAACAGCGCAGTAAAACAGCGCCCCCGTTACCCGGCGCCCGTTGGTTGCCGCTGCGCGATGCAGTGTCGGCGGCGCTGCCGGCGCCGGTGCGAAAAATATTACTAACTATATGATTATAAACTATATTTTATCAATGCTGCGGCGCAGGCGATAGCCTGAAGCACACGTGGCCGTGCTGGTTGGCGTCCAGCGTCAGCGCATAGCCCGCTTGAGCCGCATGGCTTGCGGCGTGGTAGAGGCCGACGCCCAGCCCCGCACGAGAGGCCACGGGTGCGGTAAAAAGCTGTGCCGTCAGTGTTGCGGCAATCGCATCACCGGTGTCGGCCACCTGCAAGGCGGCGGTTGCCGGCGCAAAGGTGACGGATACCGGAACGTCCTTGCGCACGGCATTTTCAATCAGGTTGTCGGCGACACTGTCGAATAATTCAGCCGGCAGTTCAAACGTGGATAAATCTCCCTCGAGTATGAATGTGACATTGCGGTGCGCATGGCGTTGCAGAAGTCCCGGCCACCAGGCATCGGCACGCGCGAGGGAGGTTTGCGCGTGTTCGGGCGCGCGCAGTTTGTCGAGCGTGGCATTCAGCCGCTGTGTGATTTGCGGCAACTGCCGTTGCATCAACGCCTGCAATGCCTGCGATTGCTCCGGTGCGCTGCCCTCGGCCGCCGCGCACAATGAACGCAGTGACTGCAACAGATTTTTTACGTCGTGCGTCAGGCGCGAACCGGTTTCGTAAATCGCCTGCGTGTAGGCGTTCTGCCGTTGCAGTTGTTCGCGCTCTTTTGCCGCGTAAAAGTGCCCTACCATCTGCACCAGCAGCTTCAGATGCAGCAGCATGGCCGGTGACAGGGGCCAGCGCGTATGAATTATCAGCCGCAAATCACCCTGCGAAAATGCCACGCCCGGCGGGTCGAGACGCCCGTGCCGGCCTGCGCCGGTGCGCGTTTCCCAGTGCAGTCCGATAATCCACGGCAGTGCAAGCATGTGTTCAAGCGCGGCATCGAGGTATTGCCGGGGTTCGGTGTCGCGTTCGGCGAGTGCCGCGAGTTGTTGCACCCATTGTTCAAATGGCAAACCCACGCTCAACAGATAACGCGACAGCAACTGTTCGATGCCGGCAAAACCCGCCGTCGGATTCCACAGCCACGACAAGCCGATCAGTACCAGCGCGATAACCATCAATGCTTGCGCCAGCGCTACCACATACTGTCCCTGGTTCATCTGCAGGATGACAAAACTGCCGAGTACCAGTGCCGCGACCAGCAGGAACAGCATCACGCTGTAGAACAGATCGACGGCGATGCGCGTTGCAACGCGCGGCGGATCCATGCGCAGAAAAAGAATGACCGCCGGCACGATGGGCAATCCATAGCGTACCAGCGCGGTCATGCCGGGTTCCGCGGGTGCGCGCGCGGAGAGTTGCGGCACCACCCACATCAACAGCAAGGACAGCAGGTAGAGCGCGGCCAGCAGCGAAACGAGGCGTTGACCCCGGCCAGCGATGCCGGGTATGCCGCCGCCGATCAGTGCGGTAAGCACGGCCAGCCACAAGGCGATCAGCCACCAGCTGTGGAGCGCCGACAGCAGCAACCCGACGATAATCACCAGAAACGCCTGGCGTGGTTCGACTTCTACTTCGCCGCGCCATAAGGGTTGCCACAGCAAAAACAAGCCGAAATGCGTGAGCAGCAGCGCCGCCACCCACGGCGTGTCGATGCCCCACGCAATCGCGGCGTGCAGCGCGAGTAACATGAGCCCCAGCCACCAATGGGCATGCGTGGCGACAAAGTTGTTGTCGCGGGTTCGTCGCTTGTGGTTTACGCTTGGAGCTGGATCCATCCTCGTTCCGCTGATCACATGGCACAAAGTGCATAAAGTGCATAAAGAGTTGGCTATACTTTACATCCGATGCATCAAATACTGGCCATTTCGCGTTACACGCTGCTAGAAGCGCGCCGCGCGCGCCTGCCGCTGTTGTTTGCGGTAGTGCTAGGCGCCCTGCTGGCGCTGGCGTTTTTTGCATCGGAACTCGCGGTGATCGAGATCTCGCGCGTGCAAGCCACTTTCTACGCGGCCGGTATCCGGCTCGCCGCCGTGTTCATCGTGGCCGTGCATGTGATCGCCAGCGTCACGCGCGAATTCGACGATAAGGGACTCGACACGCTGCTCGCGCTGGACCTGCCACGTTCGCATTATATCCTCGGCAAGCTGGGCGGTTTTCTTGCAGTGGGTGCGCTCGTTGGCGCGATGGCCTGTTTGCCGTTGTTGATGATGGCGCCGGCAATGGCCGCATTGCAGTGGGGTGTCGCGCTGGGTCTGGAACTGGCGGTGGTGATCGCATTTACGCTTTTTTGCGTGGTGGCGTTCGGTCAGTTCATGCCGTCGGCTGCGGTGGTGCTGGCGTTTTATGTGCTTGCACGCAGCATCACGGCGATACGCTTGATGAGCGCGCATCCGCTGTCCGGCGCCGATACGTTTTCGCATGAAGTGAGTCGTTGGCTGATCGAAGGGTTGGCGCTGCTGCTGCCGGCGCTGGATCATTGGCCGCAAACCACGTGGTTGATCGATGCGGCGGGGTCATGGCACGGCGTTTTCGGCTTGCTGTTGGAGACGGTGCTGTACGTGGCGTTGCTGGCGGGGGCGGCGATGGTGGATTTTCATCGGCGCAATTTTTGATGCGGCTGCATTCACGATTACAAATTAACGCGACGCAGCGCGGCGTGGCAGCGGTGCCGCGCTGGGTGCTCGCGCTGTTTGTATCGGCGCTGATGGCCTACGTTGCGTTGCGCGCCGCGGAACCGGCGCCGGTGGCCGCCGCGAGCGCATTGGAGGCGCCCTTGCCCGTACCCGCGCTGCGGGTGTTGAGTCTGGGCGAGCCGCAGGCGATGGCGCAGTTGCTGACGCTCACGCTGCAGGCGTTTGACAATCAGCCCGGCATCAGCATTCCGTTTCTTGCGCTCGACTATCCTCGCGTGATCGCGTGGCTGAGTACCGCGCAGACGCTGGATCCGCGCTCGCAGTATCCCCTGATGATGGCGGCGCAACTTTATGGGCAGGCGCCGGACAGCGCCAGGCAGCGCCTCATGTGCGATTTTGTGCATCGGGAATTCCTCGCGCGGCCGGACGCGCGTTGGCGCTGGCTCGCGCATTGCGCCATCATGGCCAGGCATCGTTTAAAAGATATCACGCTCGCGCTGCGCTACGCCGAAGCCATAGCGCGTCATGCCGGCGGCGCATCCAGTTGGGCGAAGCAGATGCGTATTTTCATGCTCGAAGACATGGGCGAGATCGAACGCGCAAAAGTACTGTTAGGCGGCTTGCTGGCGGGTAACGAGATTACCGATGCCGGCGAGATCCATTTTCTGACGCAGCGTTTGGAAAAGTTAAAGGCCGTTGAAAAACCGGCGCTATTGCCGAAATACCGGCAGTAGCGGCGAGGGATGGTGAATTGCGCGATGCCTGGCGCAAACGGCATTGTGCCGGCAGCCCGCGCAGTGTTATCGCTAGCAGCGGGCGCTGTATAAATAGTTGTTTAAAAACATATGCTTATGATATTATGATGTCCATGCGCCACACGCGCTGCGGTACCTCCGGCAAGGGATTTTAAGATTCGGCATGAAAGCGCGCAGTGGCCACCGAATACCGCAAGCTGGCACAAAGGTTGCGGTGGTTATCAGGAAATTATTTTTGTATCGACATCGGGAGACGAACTCATGCACAAGCAGCGCGGATTTACGCTCATTGAAATTGCCATTGTGCTGGTCATCATTGGCCTTTTGCTGGGTGGCGTTTTGAAGGGCCAGGAATTGATCACCAGCGCGCGCGTGCGCAATTTAATTTCACAACAGGACGGGGTTAAAGCGGCTTACTTCGGATTTCTCGATCGCTATCGTGCGTTGCCGGGCGATTACACGGCGGCCTCGACCACCATTGCCGGCGTGGCGGCGACACCCTGCGGCACGGGCAATGGCAATGGTGACGGTCAAATTACCGGTAACGAAGCGATTCTGGCGTGGGAGCATTTATCCAAGGTAGGATTTGTCACGGGATCTTATACCTGCAATACCACCGAAAGTAATTTAACCACGCCGACCAATCCGTACGGTAATCGCCTGCAACTGATTTATGACAACGTTTATGGCGCCGCCACCACGGCGCGGCATAACCTGAAAACCGGATCCCAGATTCCGTCGGATATTCTGGCCGAAGTGGATCGCAAGGCGGACGACGGCAATGCGCTGAGTGGAACCTTCCGCTTTACCACCTTTGGCGGTGGCGCGGCGGCGACCTGCTACGCGGCCGCAGCGCCGAATGCATGGGCAACACAGACCGTGGATGCAAATTGCGGCGGCGTAACGTTGTTTTAAAGCGTTGCGCTAGCGCGAAAAAAGCCCGCATTCGCGGGCTTTTTTTGTGATGAACTGATGAACCTATCCGTCGATCGGTAACCGCACCTTTTTCGTGACCCGGCATCGCGGGCGATTATTCTATTCGGCGCCGCGCGGATTTGTCGGGGCGCAACAGCGGTATCTGCTATACTTTTCATATGAATGCCGCAGTTTCAACGTCGTCGCAAACCGAACCTGGCGACGCTATTGCCGTAGCGCGGCAGGTGCTTGATATCGAGGCGCGCGCGATCCAGCATTTGATGACTCGCCTGGATGCGAGTTTTGCGGACGCGGTTGCTTTGATCATGGCTTGCCGCGGCCGGGTGGTGGTGAGCGGCATCGGTAAATCCGGTCATGTGGCGCGCAAAATCGCATCCACGCTGGCGAGTACCGGCACGCCTGCGTTTTTCGTGCATCCCGCCGAAGCGAGTCATGGCGATCTGGGCATGGTCACCCGGGATGATGTATTCATCGGGCTGTCGAACTCCGGCGAAAGCGGCGAACTGCTGGCCATCCTGCCCGTGCTCAAGCGGCAGGGCGCCAAATTGATCGCGATGAGCGGCAATGCGCAGTCCTCGCTGGCGGCGCAATCCGACGTGCATTTGTATGCCGGCGTCGAAATGGAGGCCTGCCCGTTAAACCTTGCGCCGACGGCCAGCACCACGGTGGCCCTGGCGCTGGGCGACGCGCTGGCGGTGGCGTTAATGCGCGCGCGCGGATTTACGCGCGACGAGTTTGCGTTATCGCACCCGGGCGGCGCGTTGGGCCGGCGGTTGCTGACGATGGTGAGCGATGTGATGCGCACGGGAGCGGCGATTCCGTCGGTGACGGAAAATGTCACCATCGTCGAGGCCATGCTGGAAAGCAGCCGCGGCGCGATGGGCATGACGGCGATCGTGGATGCTGCGCGGCGCGTGAAAGCGATTTTTACCGATGGGGATCTGCGGCGCGCCATCGAAAAAGGCGTTGACTTGAAGCGTACGCCTGTCGGGCAGGTCATGACCGCGGGCCCGCGCACCATTACGCCCGGCCGGTTGGCCGCCGAAGCCGTGGAAATCATGGAGCGCAACAAAGTCAATCAGTTGCTGGTGGTCGATGGCGGCGGCGTATTGGTGGGCGCGCTGAACATGCATGACCTGTTGCGTGCGAAAGTGGTTTGAGCCGCATGAACAGTGACATGACAGGCAACGCGCTCAACGCAGTCAGCGCGATCAACCCTATCGACAGGGCGCGGCGCGTGCGGGTCGCGGCCTTCGACGTCGATGGAATTCTGACCGATGGCCGTTTGTATTACACGGACAGCGGCGAAGAAATCAAGGCGTTTAACGCGCAGGATGGGCACGGCATTAAAATGTTGCGCGACAGTGGCGTGGCCGTCGCCATCATTACCAGCCGGACATCGCGCGTGGTTGAACGGCGCGCCCGCGATCTGGGCATCGAGCATCTGTTTCAGGGCGTCGCCCACAAACTGGATGCGATGAATGGTTTGCTCAAGCATCTGGGTTGCGACCTGCAAAGTGCGAGCTACATGGGCGACGACGTGATCGATTTGCCGCTGCTGCGCCGGTGCGGCTTGGCGGTGAGCGTGCCGGAAGCGCCGGCCGTGGTGCGGAAGTACGCCCATTACGTGACCCGCGTCCAGGGCGGGTGCGGCGCCGTGCGGGAATTTTCAGAATGGGTGATGCAGGCGCAGGGCACATTGGATGCGCGGCTCGCGGAATATCTCGCGTGAACCATCATGGGTGAACGGTTATCCAATCTGTTTCTGTTGGCGCTGATGGTGTTGTTGGCGGCGCTGACGTATTGGCTGGATCAGGTGGTGCAAAAACCCGCAGCGGCGCCGAACGCGCTGTTGCGGCATGATCCCGATTACATTGTCGATAAGCTGTTGGCGACGCGCATGGATGTCAACGGTAGAATCAAGAATACACTGCATTCCGTCAAGCTCGTGCATTTCCCGGATGACGATACCACCGAAATGGAGTCTCCCCGATTCATCAGTTATGCGAAAAGCGCGCCGGTGACGATCACGGCGAAAAAAGGATTGGTGTCCAGCAACGGCGAAAACGTGTACTTTCGCGATACGGTGCGGGTGGTGAGATCGCCGTATGGTGAAAAAAGCGAAATGGTCATGGATACGGAATATTTGCATGTGCTGCCCGACGACAATATTGCAAAGACCGATCGCGCGGTTACCATTACCGATGCCAACATGGTGATTAATGCGGTGGGTATGGAACTGAACAGCGAGACGCGAATAATGCTGTTAAATGCGCGAGTCAAAGGTGTTTACTATGATGCAAAACGTGTTGGAAAATCCGGGCCGTAAATTGATGCTGAAACGTAATGGGGTAAGGGCGCTGGTTGCCATGGTGGTTGTGTGCGCGAGCTGGTTTGCCGCCAGCGCGCCCGCGTACGCCGAGAAAGCGGATCGCGACAAGCCCATCAACATCGAATCCGACCGGGTGACCGTGGATGACATCAAGCAGCTCTCGGTGTTCGAGGGCAATGTGGTGCTGACGCAGGGCACGATGGTGATCCGCGGTGATCGCATGGAAGTGCGCCAGGACAAGGAAGGTTTCAAGTTGGGCACCGTGTGGGGCAATCTCGCGTATTTCAAACAGAAACGCGAAGGCCTTGACGAAAATGTCGAAGGCTGGGGCGAGCGCATCGAGTACGACAGCCGCGCCGACAAAGTGCAGTTGTTTACGCGCGCAGCCATGAAGCGCGGCGACGACGATGTGGCCGGCGACTATATTTCGTATGACGCCACGACGGAGTTTTTCCAGGTCATTGGCGGCGGATCGAAAACCGCCACCGCCAACAATCCCGATGGCCGGGTGCGCGCGGTGATCCAGCCGAAAGCGAAAACCAAGCCGCCGGCGCAGCCGCCGTTGCCGCTAAAGCCGTCGGATACCATCGCGGCGCCGCGCGAGGAGCCCGGCACGCCGCGCTAGTGCTGAATCATGCCTGAACCCTTGACCGCCATCGAACCCGCACCGCAGGCAATACACCGCAGCGAACTGAGAGCAGAGCGCCTGAAAAAGCGTTATCGCTCGCGCGTGGTGGTGCAGGACGTGTCGCTGGAAGTGCATAGCGGCGAGGTTATCGGCCTGTTGGGCCCCAATGGCGCGGGCAAAACCACGTGTTTTTACATGATGGTGGGATTGGCGGCCATGGACGGCGGCGAGCTTTATCTGGACGGCAAAAAACTCACGCACATGCCGATCCATCGCCGCGCAAAACTCGGCCTGTCGTATTTACCGCAGGAGGCATCCATCTTTCGGCGTTTGTCGGTGGCGGACAACATCCGCGCGATTCTGGAGTTGCAGTTGGAGCGTCCGGTGGATATCAACAACCGGCTGGATGATTTGTTGCGTGACCTGCACATCACGCACCTGCGCGACAACCCGGCGATCAGTCTGTCGGGCGGAGAGCGCCGCCGCGTGGAGATCGCGCGCGCGCTGGCTACCTCGCCGCGCTTTATTTTGCTGGACGAGCCGTTTGCCGGCGTTGATCCGATCGCGGTCATCGAAATTCAGAAGATCATCGGATTCCTCAAAGACCGCGGCATCGGCGTCGTGATTACCGATCACAACGTGCGCGAAACACTGGGGATATGCGACCGCGCGTACATCATCAACGAAGGCACGGTATTGGCGTACGGGACGCCCTCTGAAATCGTCGGCAATGAGAATGTCAGACGCGTGTACCTCGGGGAGAATTTCCGTCTGTAGGTGTTTTGCAGGCGGCGCCCGCGGTAGCCGCACAATCGATAATCCATGAAGCACTCGCTACAACTACGACTCTCCCAGCATCTGACGCTAACGCCGCAGTTGCAGTTGTCGATACGTCTATTGCAGTTGTCCACTCAGGAACTCGATCAGGAGATCGAACGATTCCTGCGCGACAATCCGTTGCTTGAGCGCGATGAAGCCATGTCCGACATGACGGACAATGCCGCTCCCGCGCCGACGCCCCCCCGCACCGAGTATGAATATGAGCAGGCTGCCTCCGCCAGCGACGCTTCGAGCGCGACAACCGATCCCGATGCCCCGGAAGGCGACATGTTTGCGGAGTTGTCCTACGGCGCATCGGGATCAGGCCGGGAAGAGGGGGCTGACGGCGACGACGGCGACTATCGGCAAGTGGCGTGTGACTTGCCCACGCTGCGGGAACACCTGCTGGCGCAACTGGCATTGCTGAAATTATCCGACCGGGACCGCACCTTGGTCGCCCTGCTGATCGATACGCTGAATGACGATGGCTATATCACGCAAAGTCTCGCGGATGTGCGGGAAATGCTGCCCGCCGAATTGTGCGTGGACGAAGAAGAGATGACCATCGCGATGCGGCATTTGCAGCATCTCGAGCCCGCGGGCGTGGGTGCGCGTTCGCTGGCGGAATGCCTGCTGTTGCAACTGCAGACGCTGCCATCCGCCACGCTGTATTGCGACAAGGCAGTCGAGGTGGTGACAAACCACCTCGATGCGCTGGCGGCACGTGACTTCGTGAAATTGAAAAGAGCATTGCGCTGCGGCGACGACGGCTTGCGCGCGGTGCAGAAGTTGATCACCGGGCTTAATCCCAAGCCGGGACGCACCTATGCCGTGGACGATGTGCGTTATGTGATTCCCGATGTAACGGTGAATAAAATCAAGGGTTTATGGGTTGCCAGTCTGAACCGGGACGCGATGCCCAAGTTGCGTGTCAATCGTATGTACGCCGACATTCTGGGCCGTAGCCGTGGCAATTCACAGCAATTGAGCGGACAATTGCAGGAAGCGAAATGGTTGATTAAAAACGTGCAGCAACGCTTCGACACGATATTGCGTGTATCGCAGGCCATTGTGGACCGGCAGCGGAATTTTCTGGAACACGGCGCGGTGGCCATGCGGCCGCTGGTGTTGCGTGAGATCGCGGAAACGCTGGAATTGCATGAATCGACCGTATCACGCGTAACCACCAACAAATACATGCGCACGCCGCGCGGCATATTTGAATTGAAGTTTTTTTTCGGCAGCCATGTCGGTACCGATGCCGGAGGGGCTGCTTCCAGCACCGCCATACGCGCGCTCATCAAGCAACTCGTAGCCGCGGAAAATTCACGCAAGCCGCTCAGCGATTCACAGATTTCAATTATTCTTGGGCAACAAGGTATGGTGGTGGCGCGCCGTACTGTGGCAAAGTACCGGGAGTCGTTGCAGATATTGCCCGGTAATCTCCGTAAAACCTTGTAAAGGAGTCACAACAATGAACCTGCACATTACGGGACATCATGTTCAAGTTACACCGGCGATCCGCGAATACGTCAGCAGCAAGCTTGCGCGCGTCACCAATCACTTTGACCATGTGATCGACGTTAACGTCATCTTGTCCGTGGAGAAATTGCGACAGAAGATTGTAGCGACGGTTCATGTGCGCGGCAAGGATATTTTTTGCGAAAGCACGGAAGAAGACATGTACGCAGCCATCGATACGCTGATCGATAAACTTGACCGTACCATCATCAAGCACAAGGAAAAGAGCCTGAGCCACCGGCACGATGCGGTGGCCTTAAAACCGGCGCCCACGGAAGCGTTGCCCGATTAAAACGATGCAAAGTTCAGCGCCATGAATCTCGTAGCCCAGGTTTTACCGTTGTCCAATGTGGTTATTGATCTGGACATGTCGAGCAAGAAACGCGTTTTTGAGCAGGCGGGACTGCTGTTTGAAAACAACCACAACATCGCGCGCGCGCAGGTATTCGACAGCCTGTTCAGCCGCGAAAAACTGGGTTCAACGGGGCTCGGCCACGGCGTTGCCATCCCGCACGGGCGCGTCAAAGGGCTGAAAAACGCCGTTGGCGCGCTGATGCGCATGAAAGCCGCGATTCCGTTTGACGCGCCCGACGGGCAGGGCGTGGCGCTGATTTTTATACTGATGGTGCCGGATCGGGCAACCGATATGCATCTGAACATCCTGTCGCAGTTGGCCGAGATGTTCAGCGACAAGGCCTTTCGCGAGCAACTCATGACGGCGCCGGCCGTCGCCGATTTATATGCCTTAATTTCAAATTGGCGTCCCTATGCCCCGGATCAGCATCGCGCGGCTGTTTGAAGACAATCAGACGCGGCTGCATCTGGATTGGCGCGTTGGCCGCGATGGCGCGGACAAAACGCTGGACAGCGAGCTGACCAAGGATTCATCGCAGGGCCTGATCGGGCATCTTAATTTCATACACCCCAACCTGATTCAGGTGCTGGGCTTGTCGGAAATACAGCATCTGGAAGCCATGGACACCGCAACCTGCGGCGCGGCGTTGCGCAAGGTCGCGAGTCGGGAGCTGGCCTGTTTCATGATTGCCGGCACGGCGCGGGTGCCGCAGACGCTGCTGGAAGTGGCGTCCGAAACGGCAACGCCGCTGATGGTGTCGCCGCTGCCCAGCGTTGAGTTGATGTGGATGCTGCGCCCGTATCTCGCACGCGCATTGGCGGAATGCACCACGGTGCATGGCGTGATGCTCGATGTGCTCGGCATGGGCGTGTTGATCACCGGCGAATCGGGCGCCGGCAAAAGCGAGCTCGCGCTGGAATTGATATCCCGCGGCAGCGGCTTGATCGCCGATGATGTAGTGGAACTTTATCGCGTGGGTCCGGAAAACATTGATGGCCGTTGTCCGTCCTTGTTGAAGGATTTTCTCGAGGTGCGCGGTCTCGGCGTGCTCAACATACGCTCGATTTTCGGCGAAGCCGCGTTGCGTCCGCGCAAGGCGCTGAAGCTGATCGTGCATCTTGAGCGCCCGGGCGGCCGCGATGCCGCGTCGGTGGAGCGGCTGCCTTTAAAGCCGGGCTCGGAAAGTATCATGGGGGTGGAACTGCGCAAGGTGGCGATACCGGTGGCGGCGGGGCGCAATCTCGCAGTGTTGACCGAGGCCGCGGTACGCAACTACGTGCTGCAACTGCGCGGCATCGACAGCACCCGGGAATTCATCGAACGGCAGGCGGAGCAGCTCGAAAGCGCTCGTGACGACGACGATAAACTTTAGCGAGCGGCGTGCCATGGACCTGGTGCTGATCACCGGGCTGTCGGGTTCGGGCAAAAGCATTGCGTTAAACGTGCTGGCGGACGCGGGTTATTACTGCGTGGACAACCTGCCGGGAAAATTATTCAGCGCCCTGGTGGATACGCTGTCGGCGTCGGGCACGCGGCGCGTGGCGTTGACCATCGACGCGCGTTCCGGCGGCGACCTGGCGGATTTTCCGGCGCATGTCGAAAACCTGCGCGCGCGCGGCTTCCAGTTCAGGATGCTGTATCTGGATGCCAAGGACGACACACTGATCAAGCGGTTTTCCGAAACGCGCCGCCGTCACCCGTTGTCGGACGGAAACCGCACCCTGCCGGAATGTATCGCGGCCGAGCGCACATTGCTGGCCGACGCCGCTGGGTTGGCGAACCATTTTGACACCAGCGACCTTGCGCCCAATGCCCTGCGCGCGTGGGTGAAAGATTTCGTCGCCGCGCCGCAGGGCGGGTTGACCCTGCTGTTTGAATCTTTCGGTTTCAGATATGGCATCCCGCTGGACGCCGATCTGGTGTTTGATGTGCGTTGCCTGCCCAACCCGCACTATGACCCGGCGTTGCGTCTATTGACCGGCCAGGATGCGGCAGTGGTCGAGTTCATGGACAAAACACCGGACGCGCAACGCATGTTGCAGGACATCCAGCGCTTTGTGGATACCTGGCTGCCGTCCTACCGGCGCGACAATCGCAGCTATCTCACCGTGGCCATCGGCTGCACCGGCGGGCGGCATCGCTCGGTGTATTTTGTTGAGGCGCTGGCGCGGGCGTTTCGCCCGTCGGCACAGGTGTTGACGCGCCATCGCGGATTGACCGGGCCGTGACCGACACGGCAGTACGAAATATTTTTTTATTTCCGCTCGGCGCCGTGCTGTTTCCCGGCGGCCTGTTGCCGCTGAAAATATTCGAGCAGCGCTATCTGGATATGACCAAGGCGTGCTTGCGTGACAACCTGCCGTTCGGCGTGTGCCTGATCCGCGAAGGCCGTGAAGTGGGTGCGACCGCCGTGCCCGCAGCGGTGGGTTGCCTTGCCACGATAGAGCAATGGGAAATGCCCAATACCAGCATGTTTCATTTGTTGGCGCGCGGCGGTGGGCGGTTTCGTATCCTTGAAACCCAAGTGGCCTCGAACGGATTGCTTTCAGGCGATGTTGAAAGCCTGCCGCCGCTGGAAGCGTGCGTGCCCGACGCGGACTGTGTCGCGTTGCTCGAACGCGCCATTCAACAAATTGGCGCGCAGAATTTTCCGCAGCCTATTCGCCTGGATGATGCGGCGTGGGTGTCTTACCGCCTCGCGGAGATGATGCGGATACCCATGACGGACAAGCAGGCGCTGCTGGAAATGACGCGCGCGGCGGATTTGTCGGACTGCATAATAAAAATAATGAAAACAAATACTTAAGGTAGTTTTCCAGCAGTGACCATGCGGTTGTTCAAGGTGAACTTGGGCAACCAGATCACGATATCGTCAAACTCCGTCGCCGCTACGTTGGATCGCGTGCGGCTTATTGCGTCACGATCATTGTCGGCGTTTTCCAATTCGTCCGCAGAGGTGGCCGCAATGTTGGCGGCGTTGGTGAGCGCGTTGATTGC
>CAMDDY010000045.1 GCA_945893125.1 Bordetella parapertussis | reverse complement strand
TGAACGCGTGCTACCCCATCCCCACCCTAGCCCTCCCCTTGAAGGGGAGGGAATTATCTTGTAGCGGAGGGCAATTCGTTTTCATTCCGGCCGTATCCCCGCACCCTTGACCACCTTGCCCCACTTGGCCAGTTCCGTGCGAATAAATTCGGCGAATTCCTGCGGCGAATTGCCTACCGGCTCTGCGCCGTCTGCCGCGAGACGATCTTTGACGTCCTTCGCCGTCAATATGCGCGCGATTTCCGTTTGCAGCCGGTCGACCACCTCGCGCGGTGTGCCGGCGGGGGCCAGCACTCCAAACCACGACGACACATCAAAGCCCGGCACGCCGGATTCAGCGACGGTGGGCACTTGCGGCGCGGCGCTGCTGCGCTTGGCCGTGGTGACCGCCAGCAAGCGCAACCGGCCTGTTTTCACGTGCGGCATGGCCGCGGCAAGTCCGCCAAACGACAGGGCGACATGTCCGCCGAGCAAATCGGTGAGCGCGGCGCCGCTGCCCTTGTAGGGTACATGCACAATATCCACGCCCGCCATCATTCTGAATAACTCGCCCGCCAGATGCGAGGGCGAACCTATCCCTGCCGACGCATAGGTAATCTGCCCCTTTTGGCGTTTCGCCAGTGCGATCAGTTCCACGCACGACGGCGGCAGCGACGGGTGCGCGACAATCGCCTGCGCCGTGGAGGCCACCACCGTGACCGGCGCAAAATCGCGCACGGCGTCGTACGGCAGTTTGGAAAAAAGATGCGGGTTAATCGCAAGACTGCCCAGATACCCCATGATCAATGTGTGGCCGTCCGGCGTGGATTTGGCGACGAACTCCGAACCCACCGCGCCATTGGCGCCGGGGCGATTATCAATCACCACCGGCTGGCCCAGCACGGGTGTGAGCTTTTGCCCGATCAGGCGCGCGAGTATGTCGGTGGTGCCGCCCGGCGCGAATGGCACGATCAAACGCACGGGGCGTTGCGGGTAGGCTTGTGCATGCGCCACGGCGCTACAAGTGACGCTCGCGCAGGCGGTCAGCACGGTTCTCCAAAGCAAAGCGCGCTTCATGCGTCCTCCGGCGTGCAAGCCGCGAGAAGTTCCGTCACCGTGTGATGGCGAAAATTCAGCGCGGTGTCGATCACCCTTTGCTGACGATCCGCTTTGAGTACGGCACCGGACAAACGTTTGAACTTGGCGGCAATGTCGTCATCGCTTAATGGCGTGCGTGGGTCACCCTTGGGAAACTGTCTTTCCCGCGTGATGACTTGTCCATTGGTTAAAGTCACCGTGATGCGCGTGGGTCGCTTCGCCGGAAAGCCGCCGTCGAACTCGGGGTTATGCACGCAGCGCACCTTGGCCAGCATGCTGCGCAGCTCCGGTGTGTTCCAGCGCGGCGTCTCAAGTTGCGCCAGCGTATATTCGCCATCCACCAGCGACACCGCCACGCAGTACGGCAGACTGTGATCCGCGGTTTCGCGCGTGTCGATGTCGTAGCGCGATTTGCCGCCCATGCCGTGTACCATGTCTTCGATCAGCCAGCCGAATGCTTCGACCGTTACCGCTTTGATTTGCTCGGGCACCAAGGCATGTTCGCGGCGCAAATCCAGCGTCGCATCAATCGCGCTGTGAATAATGTAGGCCGCCGGATACTGCTTGAGACAGGTGCGCGGCAAGCGCCATTCGCCCACGGGTGCGGTAAGGATGTCCCAGTCACATTCACCCAGCACCAGTTTCGACACACCCCGTTTGCCCTCGAAAATTTCCAGCGGCCCGGTGACACCAAACGAGGCCATGTACGCCGCCTCTACCCCGCGCGACGCCGCAAGACCGGCGCTCGCGGCTTTCATCATCGATATCTGCCCCACGCGCAATTCGCCCAGCACCGGATAACTCGCGGCGATGGCGATGGCATGCGCCATGCGCGTGGCGTCGAGATGCAGCAAGTGACTTGCCGCAACCGCGGTCGCCAATGTCACGAAGGTCGTATGATCCCAACCTGTTGTTTTAAAAAAGGAAATTTTGGTGAATTCAGTGCTGCGCATTTGAATTTCATACGCAATCAAGATCGCCTTGATGATTTCCAATGCACTCGCGCCGGTCACCTGCCCCACCGCGATACACGCGCCGATGTTGTCGCTGGGATGCGCGGGATCACGCGCCCAGTCGCAGTCATTCATATCCAGATGGCGCGACATGGTGCAGTTGGCGATGGTCGCGCCCAGCACCGAACTGGTGTCGCGCGTGCCGATGATATTTGCGTGCGGACTGCCGTTGATGAGCTTGGACCAGTTTCGCACGGCGATGCCCGGCGCGGAATTCACCGCGCCCAGCCCGCACGCCAGCGTATCCAGCAGCACGCGCTCCACCGCATGAAGTACTTTGTCGTCTACGGTGGCGCGCGCAGCCGATTCAACCACTTGCGCCATGCGCTGCGCGACTGTTGGAAGGCTCATGATTGATACCTCACTTGGGGTTACGGGTGTAGTTCAGCATGACGGCTCCGCCAATTCAGCCAGCAACGCCGGCACGATCTCGCGATAGTCAGCAACAACGCCGACATCCGCCACACCAAAAATCGGCGCTTCATCATCCTTGTTGATCGCAACGATGTGCCGGGCGGAACTCATGCCCGCGAGATGCTGCACGGCGCCGGAGATGCCGATGGCGATGTAAAGGTTGGGCGCGACGGTGGTTCCCGTCTGGCCCACTTGCGATTTGGCACTGATCCAGCCGGCATCGACTGCGGCGCGGGAAGCGCCCACCGCGCCATTGAGTTGCGCGGCTAAATCGCGCAGCGCATGGAACCCCTCGGCGCTGCCCAGCCCTCGTCCGCCTGAGACGATCACCTGGGCGTCCTCCAGCGTTGGGCCGGTGTGCTCTTCCGGCGTGTCCACCGATACGCGCGTCATCGCGGCGGACGATGGCATGAGCGAAACGTTCAATATTTCCACGGGGATTTGCGTCGCTAAGGGTTGGCGCTCGTTACTGATAAACGATTTCGGTTTCACCGTGAGCACCGTCATAGCGGCGTTACTTTCCAGCACCTCCAAAGCCTTGCCGCCGTAAATCGGCCTGACAAACGCAAGTCCGCCGGAGGCCGTGGTTTCAAAGCCGCAACAGCCGCTCACGTACGCAGCCTTTGCGCGCACCGCGAGGCGCGGCGCGTGCAGAAGCCCAGCCACATCGCCCATCCACATCACCCATGACGGCTTGATCTGCGCGCACGCCTGCGCAACCGCTTCGAGCAGTGCATCAGAATTATTTTCCATCGCAGGGTTGAACCGATAGACGCGCTGCGCCCCTGCGGCTTGCGCCGCGATATCGGTCACGGCGCCCTCGGCATCCAACAGATGTATCTCGGCCGACTGGCCACGCAATGCGGCCTGTGCAGCAAATGCCGCATTCATCAATTCATCGAACCGCCCGCCCACATCCAGCGCGGTCGCCACCACCAATAGTTTCATCGCGATTCGCCGTTCGCAGGCAGGCACTGGCGGATATACGCCGCGAGCGCTTTCGCCTGCTGGGCTGGCGCGCCCTCGATGCGCTGACACGCGCGCGCAGTCACCGGCACGTAGCGGCGCAGCACGCGTGTCGTCGGCGCACGGGCGACTGAATCCGGGCACAAGGTTACCGCAGCGAGTACCTCAAGCTTCGCACGGTGTGCCTGCATCACGTCCTTCATCGTGGGCACGCGCGGAATATTCGTGGCCGCGTTGGTCACGCTGGCGACAAACGGCGTGGTGACTTTCAAGGTCTCGTAGCCGTCCGCCGTTTCGCAGCGGCACAGCCACACGTTTTCTTCACCATCGATCTGCACCACATTGGCCACGAAGGGCAAACCCAGAATTTCAGCCAAGGCTGGCCCGGTCTGTCCGCTACCGTTTTCGGAGCTGGTACGTCCGCACAGCACTATGGCGCCGCCACCATAGTGTCTTACCGCCGCTGCAAGCAACTCCGCCGTGGGAACATTCTCATCCTCACGTTCGATCAACGTGGCCTGATCGGCCTTGAAGGCAAACGCGTGGCGCAATACATCGTCGGCGTCGGCGGGACCGGCAGTGAGCGCGCTGACTTGTCCGCCCTGTTTCGTGCGGTACTGCAAGGCCACTTCGAGGGCGATTTCATCAAACTGGTCGATGCGGTAGCGCGCAAACGACACCGATACCTTGTGCGTCGCCGCGTCGATGCGAAAATCCTTGGTCGATGCATTCCAGTCCAGCGCCTGCTTCACGCACACAAAAAGCCGCATCGGCGTCAGCGTCCCGCGCCGGTGGATTGTGTCGATGTCTGCGCCAGTGCCGCCGCTTCCTGCCCAGCCAGGCGGCCAAACACCAATGAACGCAGCAGCGATGCGCCGCCGGGGTAGTTGTCATAGAACAGTCCGCCGATCAACTCGCCGGCCGCATACAAACCCTGAATAGCGCGATCCTCGGTATCGATCACCCGCGCGCGTTCATCCACCTTGATGCCGCCCAGCGTAAAAGTAATGCCGCCGGTCACCGGGAAAGCAAAATAGGGCGGCGTATCGAGCGGCAGCGCCCAGTTCGATTTTGGCGGCTGTATGCCTTGCGTGGCTTTGCCATCGCGCGTTTCAGGATCAAAGTTTCCGGGCTGCACGGCAGCGTTGTAGGCATCGACGGTGGCCTGCAACTTGTCGCCCGCTATGCCCAAATTCTGCGCAAGGCGTGCAATGGTACTGGCGTGCAGCGGCTCGAACTCGCGGTGCAGGCAATACACCAACTCGCGCTCCGCCAGTTTGGCATCGAACAGACAATAGGCAATGGAACCCGATTGCCCCAGAATCGCCTTGCCGTATTTGACGTAGGTCACGTCAAAAAAATCGGCGCCTTCATCGACAAAACGCTCGCCGTCACGGTTCACCATCAGGGTGTAGGGATACGAGTTGATGTTGGTCTCGCCGGCCTCTACCGGCTCCGAGCGCGCGTCCATCACGGCCGAGTGAAAGCCGCCCCAGTCGCCCATCGATTGCCCGCCGATGGCCATCGCCATGTTGATACCGTCGCCGGTGTTGTACTTGGAGCCGCGCACAATCAGGCTCGACGCCTCGCGCCCAAGATAGCGCACGCGCATTTCGGTGTTCGCCTGAAAACCGCCGGTAGCCATGACCACCGCGCGCGCCAGCAGGTTCACATAGCCCGTGCGCGTCTTCGCGCGCACGCCGCAGACGCGTCCGTTGCCGTCGGTCAGAAAATCCGTGGCTTTGGTTTCAAACTTGCAGGTCACGCCGCGTTCTGCGAGCCGCGGATACAGGCTCTCCACCAAACCGTAGCCATTGCCGCGCACGTGGTATGACATTTTGCCGCCGCGCAAATCGGGACGCTCGACACTCGGGTCCACCAGCGGCGCACCCAGGCCGATCAGCCATTGCACGTCTTTTTCCGCGCGCCCATACAGCACGCGCGCCAGCGCGCGATTCGCACGACCCTTGGTGATGCGATCCAGCTCATCGATCAACATGTCAGGCGTGGTTTCCGTCGTTGGGCAACGCAGCGCGCCACCCGAAAAGCGCGTATTGCCGCCGCGCGATGTCTCGGGCGCCTTATCGATCACCGTGACCGACGCGCCGGCCTCTTTCGCCGCCAGTGCTGCGGCCATGCCCGCAAGGCCCGAGCCTAAGACCAGCACATCGTGATTTTCCGTGGTAACGGCGTCGGTGGATAAAAGCAATTGGCGTACTCCTGTCGGTGATGAATCGCCAAATTTTAGCGTAAGTCACTCCGTGCGTACCGCGCCGCCTGCATCACACCGTGAATGTGGACGTTCAAACGGATGACGCATAGGCTTTTTCGCGCTATTGTTCACGACAGCGGTTCACGGCATTGTTCGCGGCGGGGAACACATGATTCGTCTGAAACCATCCATGGCATCGGTCTGCGTGGCGCTTTGCCTGTCGGGCATCGGCGGCCATGCCGCGGCGCAAGCCTATCCGCATAAGTCCATCCGCATGGTTGTCGGCTTCGCCCCCGGCGGTAATGTCGATACGACGGCGCGCCTGGTCGCGCAAAAACTCACCTTGGCGCTGGGACAATCCGTCGTCGTCGACAATCGGGGCGGCGCGGGTGGCGCCATCGGTACCGAATTGGTGGCGAGATCAGCACCCGACGGCTACACGCTGCTGGTGATCAGCAGTTCACTGATGATCAATGCGATGACAGCGAAAAACCCCGCTTATGATCCGATCCGCGACTTCGCGCCGGTGTCGACGCTCACCTACGGCCCGCATTTTGTGTCGGTCAACGCAGCGCTGCCGGTGAACTCCATCAAGGAACTCATCGCGTTGGCGCGCGCCAAGCCGGGCTACATCAATTTCGGCTCCGGCGGTGTCGGCAGTCTCACACACCTCGAAGGCGAGTTCTTTAAATCAGCCGCCGGCATAGACCTGGTGCACGTGCCTTACAAAAGCACCAGCCTTGCCTTCGCCGACATGCTCAGTGGACAAGTGCATCTTATGTTTTCGAGCACGGTGTCCACCCTGCCCTTTGTCAAAACCGGGAAAGTCAAAGTGCTGGCGGTCACCGCTTCGAAACGGCTGGCGGCACTGCCGGAAATACCCACGGTCGCCGAATCCGGTCTGCCGCAATTCATTGTCGATTCAGTGGCCGGCATGCTTGCGCCCGCGAAAACGCCGCAACCCATCGTTCATAAACTCAGCAGCGAAACCATCCGCTTTCTCAAGACGCCGGAGATGCAGCAAGCGCTCGTGGCCCAAGGCGCCGAAGCGGGCGGCGGCACGCCGCAGGAATACGCCGCGATCATCGTCGAGGAGATGGCGCGATGGCGAAAAGTGTTGGTGGGCGCGGGGATCAGTCCACAATAAGCCTGCCGCCTACGCGTTACATGAGACCGCCATTCGGACGCACGCGCCTAACGTGTATGGGTTGCGAAAATGCCGCCTGCGGGTATGATTAACTTTTCAGCCGTGCGTTATTAAACGTCCCGCCGTCCACGGTTCCACGGTTCCACGGTTCAATAGCCGAAGGAGTTTCACATGCCGCAAGTCGTTGCAATGTCTGAAATACCCGCGAACAAAGTCAATCAACCCGGCAGCACGGCGCCCGGCAGCCCCGGCGCCATCAGCACTACTTTTATGCGTGCCACGCGTGACGCGCCCGATGGCCCGACCGCCGCGATCAATCGCTACGAAGGCGGCAAATCACGTTATTCCGCCGCGCACTTTCACGAGGTGGATCAGTTCCAGATCATCATGGACGGCTCCGGCGAATTCGGCCGGCATCACGTCAAGCCCTACCACGTTCATTTCTCGCGCGCCTACACGCCGTACGGGCCATTGCAGTCGGACAAAGACACGGGCTGGGCATTCATGGTGTTGCGTTCGCGGCTCGATTCCGGCGCGCAACGATTTCCACAGTCGCTGGAGAAATTAAAAACCATACCCAACCGGCAGCCGTGGCAAGTCACCACCGATGTGAGCTTTCCGGAAAAATCTTCGGCGTTCAATGTGAATGAGATCGCCGAAATCAAGGACGAGCACGGCCTGTTCACGCGCACGGTCGCCATGGCCGCCCATGCGCGGATGATGTCGCCCGATCCTTCCGTCGGCGATGGACAGTACGTGGTGGTGGTCAAAGGCAGCCTGATGCACGAGAACAAGGAACGCGCAGCGCCTGCGGTGGTATTTCTCAAGCGTGATGAGCCCGCCTTTGAGATCGTCGCCGGCGCGCTAGGGCTCGACGCCATCATCCTGAATTTCCCCAAAGTCAACGCACGTGACGCAGAGGCCAAGCCGCGCGCACCGGCGACCGGCCTCAAGACCTTGCAGTGTTTGTTGTGTGCCTTCGTTTACGACGAAGCCGCCGGCCTGCCCGACGAAGGCATCGCACCAGGAACGCGATGGGCGGACGTGCCTGACACCTGGAGTTGCCCGGATTGCTCGGCGACGAAGACTGATTTTGAGATGATTGAAATTTAGACCGCCTGCTCATGTTCATGCCGGCTCGCGCGATTGCAGTCCGCACGTTTGTCGGCGCAATGATCGTCAGCGCGGGTCTTGCGCACGCACAAACCTATCCCACACGCCCGATACGCTTTGTCGCCATGGGACAGGTCGGCGGCGGCGTCGATTTTGCCGCGCGCCTGATCGCGCCGGATCTGGCGCGCGCGTTGGGTCAAGGCGTGGTGGTGGACAACCGCGCGGGTGAAGTGGTGCCTGCTGAAACCGTTGCGCGGGCCGCGCCCGATGGCCATACGATACTCATGAATGGCAGCAGCATGCTGTTTTTGCCGTTGATGCGCGAAAACGTTCCCTACGATCCCATCAAAAGTTTTGCACCGATCACGCTGGCGCACCAATCGCCGAACGTGTTGGTGGTGTTTCCGCCGTTGCCCGTCAAATCGGTGAGCGATCTGATCGCGCTCGCCAAAGCCAAACCGGACGAGCTCGATTTTGGTTCGGCGGGCACCGGATCATCCACGCATCTGGCCGCGCAACTGTTCAAGGTCATGGCGGGTATCAGCGTCACACACATACCCTACAAAAGCAGTTCAGCCTCGTTGACGGCGCTCACCGGCGGCCACGTCAAGTTCATGTTCGGCACACCGGGTTCCGTGGCGCCGCACGTCAACAGCGGACGCCTGCGCGCACTGGCGGTAACCACGCGGCAACCCACGGCGCTGTTTCCGTCGCTGCCCACTGTCGCCGCGTCGGGTTATCCCGATTTCGAGTGCATCTCCACCAACGGTGTGCTGGCGCCGGCCGGCACGCCGCCGGCGATCATCAACCGCTTGAATCGCGAGATTGTGCAAATCCTTCAGCGTAAGCAGATCAAGGATTTGTTCTTCAATGCCGGCTCTGAAACCATCGGCAGCACGCCGGATGAATTCGCGCAGCAGATTAAATCAGAGCTGGCGAAGTGGAGCAAGATCATCAAGGCATCTGCCATCAAGGCGGATTAACCCCCGCCGCAACCGGCGCGCAGAATAATTAGCGCCAGTACGCCAGTATCATCGACGCCGCCAGCAACGCCACAAAATGATAACCGGCGTTGATGCCGAAAAGTTTCCACGATTTGTTTTCCCATGCCACGCCAGCCAGCAGCACAGGCACAAAAAATCCGATCCACGTGAAAAAGGCCGTGGATAATCCGTAGACGGCGGACGCCGCATCCTCGCCCGCGTTCCAGGTAGACGGTCGCCATACGGCAACCGTGTGCGCCAGCACATACGCGGTGAGAAACGCACTGATAATCATGAGCATCATCGAGCGTTTCAGCACCGCCGGATCGGGTTTATGGTCGGGCGCGAGACCCATTTCACGCATCCACACATTACCGAGCAGCGGGCCGTACCACAGAAACCCAATGATGATATTGGCGACAACCGCGACTGCGATGGCAAACCAATTTAGCTGTATCACCGGCTGCATGATCTGCATGATGCCTCCCGCTTGAAACGCTACTTCGTGGAATAAAGCTCCGTCGCATGCCGCGCCCGCATGATTTCCTGAGGCTCGACGGGCTCGCTCATGTTCCCTGCGCCAATCTGATCGCGCAGCATTTCATTCATGGTCGGCAGTGACTTGCGCTCGACTTTGGCTTCGGGCGCCCACAGTTGCCCGCGCATGATCGCCTTGGCGCAATGCAGATACGCTTCTTTCACCGCGATATGCACCACCAGCTTGGGATAACGCCCGTTGACTTCGCACAACGAAGTAAACGCCTCATCGTTGCGCAGGGTCGCCTTGCCGTTGATGCGCAGGGCTTCGTCCACGCCCGGCACCAGAAATATCGCGCCGATGCGGCCCGTATCGACGATATTGGAAAAGGTATCGAGCCGGTTGTTGCCGGTCCAATCGGGAATAATCAGCGTGTTGTCGTCAATCACCTTGATAAATCCCGCTTCGCCGCCGCGCGGCGAGGCATCCATGTTGCCGTCGGCATCGCAGGTCGAGATTACGGCAAAGCGCGCCAGCGCGAGAAAGTTACGGCAATGGTGATCGAGGCGCGACAGTTGTTTTTTGACCGCGCGTTCTTTCGCCGGCAGATACATCGCGCGCAGTTGTTCCGTGCTTTCTATCACTGCCATGACCGCCTCGTGGAATGGGTGTAAACGTAATAGGTTACCGTCAAACTTGCAGGTATGGAACCCTATTTTTGTTAATCCATCCGCTGTCGTTGCCCTTGACAGCTCGCAGCTGCGGGAAGATGCTCATTGGCAGAACACTGTTACGGGAGACTCTTATGCACAAAATCGTGGCCCGCTTTACTGATGGCCGTACGGTCAAGGGCCTCACCAATGATTTTACGCCTGATAAGGCCAAATTCCATGTCAACCCTGGTGAACCCGCGTCGGGTGCGGCACGGCTGGAGATCAGTACGACCGAACTGAAAGCCCTTTATTTCGTCAAGGATTATGCGGGGGACCCCAAACATACAGAGCAAATGGCATTCGATCAGTCGCAGCGTCTTCTCGGTCGCAAAATTCGCGTTATTTTCAATGACGGCGAAGAGATGGTGGGAACCACTCAAGGCTATCAATCCGGGCGGCCGGGATTTTTCGTCATACCCGCCGATCCGGTATCAAACACGGATCGTTGTTATGTGGTTTCGAGCGCAACCAAGTCGATCAGCTTCATTTGAACACCCGGTTAGCCGCGCTCCACTTCAACATTATCGATCAACCGCGTCTTGCCCAGCCGCGCCGCGGCAAGCACCACCAGTTTGCGTTCACCGTTATTCGGCGGCAACAAATCCGCCTGCCTGCGCACGGCGATGTAGTCGGGCTTCCAGCCGTGATGCGCCAGATCGGCCATGACATCGAGTTCAATGCGCTGATAATCGCGCGCGCCCGAGCGTAATTCCTCGCGCGCTTTTTGCAGCAACTGATACAGACGCGGCGCTTCCTTGCGTTCTTCCGGCGACAGGTAAGTGTTGCGCGACGACAGCGCAAGGCCATCGTCAGCGCGCACGGTTTCCGCAAGAATAATGTCTATGGGCAATGCCAGTTGCCGCACCATGCTATTTAACACCAGGCACTGTTGATAATCTTTTTTACCGAAGATCGCCGAGTGCGGATTCACCATGTTGAAGAGTTTCAGCACCACGGTGGCAACGCCGCGAAAATGCCCAGGCCGCACCGCGCCGTCGAGCGTGTGCTGGATATCCGGCGGCTCGACGGTGTAGGTCTGCGGCTCGGGATAAATTTCACCTTCGTCGGGGGCGAACACCACGTCAACGCCAGCGGCCTCAAGCTTCGCGCAATCGGCGGTCAGCGTGCGCGGATACTTATCGAAATCCTCGCGCGGTCCGAACTGCAAGCGGTTGACGAAAATGCTCACCACGGTACACGCCGCGCGCGGCTTGGCGATGTTGATGAGCTGAATGTGGCCCGCGTGCAGATTGCCCATGGTGGGCACGAACACGTTGTTGGGTTCGCGCTGCAGGCGCTCGCGCAGGGCGGTGACGGAGTGAATGATGTCCATTTTTGAAACTCAGTGTTGAATTTTGAGTGTTTAGTGTTGAGTGATTTAACACTCTTGAGGTTGACTCAACACTCAAAACTAAACACTCAACACTTTGTGCTTTGCCCTCACGCACTCATACAAAAGAATGCTCTCGATCCGGGAAAGTCCCGGCCTTGACTTCTTTCACGTAACGTTCGACCGCAGCCTGTATCGAACCCGCGCCGCGCATGAAATTTTTTACGAACTTGGCTTTCTTGCCGGGGAACACATCGAGCATGTCGTGCAGCACCAGCACCTGGCCGGAACAATCCACGCCGGCGCCGATACCGATGGTGGGAATGGACAGTGCTTCGGTCACAAGCTTTGCCAGCGGCGACGGAATCGCTTCCAGCACCAGCATACCCGCGCCGGCTTCTTCGAGCAGCTTGGCGTCTTCAAGCAAGCGCTCGGCGTCGCTTTGCTGGCGGCCCTGCACTTTGTAGCCGCCGAGTTGATGCACCGATTGCGGGGTGAGGCCCAGATGGCCGCACACCGGCACGCCGCGATCCACGAGATAAGTAACGGTTTCCGCCATCGGCTTGCCGCCTTCGAGCTTCACCATCTGCGCGCCCGCCGCCATGATCTCGGCGGCGTTGCGAAAGGTGTCTTCCGGCCCCAGTTGAAACGTGCCGAACGGCATGTCGCCAATGATGAACGCGCGTTTCGCGCCCCGTGCCACGCACGCCGTGTGATACACCATGTCGCGCAAAGTCACCGGCAACGTCGTCTCGTGCCCCTGCAACACATTGCCCAACGAGTCGCCAATCAGCAACGTCTCCACGCCCGCGCTTTCGAGCAGCGCGGCAAAACTCGCGTCGTAGCAGGTCAGCATGGTGATCTTGTCACCATCCTGCGTCATCTTGTGCAGCGTGGAAAGCGTGATTCGCATGGAAATTTTACCAATATAAACAAATAGTTACACCACACTCCCTGCATTACCGCCCGGAGCTGAAGAATTCGCGCGGGCCACGCATGGCGGCGATGCGCTGCAACAATAAATCAAAATCGGCTGTGGAATCAACAAAGTTTAAATTGTCCGAATTCACGATCAGCAGCGGCGCCGCATCGTATTGATGAAAATAACGCGTGTAGGTGTCGGAGAGACGCACCAGATAATCGTCGCTGATGTCGCGTTCGTAGTCGGCCGCGCGGCGCGCCACACGCTCAATTAACGTCTGCGGCGTGGCTTGTAAATAGATTACCAAGTCTGGAACCGGCGTCTGCAATTTCAGATGCGCGTAAATCTGGTGATAGAGTTTCAACTCGTCGTCACGCAACGTCAGGCTCGCGAACAGCGGGTCTTTCTCGAACATGAAATCGGCGAAGGTCACCTTGCGAAACAAATCCGACTGCGCAAGATCACGCACCTGATTGGCGCGCTGGAATAAAAAGAACAATTGCGCGGGCAAGGCATTGCGCTGCGGATCGCGATAAAAGCCCGCAAGAAACGGATTCGCGCCGGGGTCTTCGAGCAAGGTCACGCCGCCGCAACGCTCCGCCATCAGCCGTGTGAGGCTGGTCTTGCCCGCGCCAATCGGGCCTTCGATGACGACGTAGCGCAATCGATCGGGCAGTTTCATGCAGCGACCGCTTGCAGTTTAACGACGCTTTGCAAATCCACGCCGGCCAGTAACTCGCTTACGCACACTGGCAAGCGGCCCCGGCCCGGCACCACGGCATCCGGCGCGATTTCCGCCAGCGGCGCCATCACGAACGCGCGCTCATGCATGCGCGGATGCGGAATCGACAAGCCGGGTTCGTGAACCACGCGCTCGCCGTACAGCGCGATATCCAGATCGAGCGTGCGCGGCGCATTGGGAAATTCACGCATGCGGCCCTGCTCGCGCTCGATGTTGAGCAAGGCATCCAGCAACGCGCGCGGTGATAGCGATGTGCGTATCGCCGCCACGGCATTGACGAAATCCGGCTGATCGGCATAACCCACCGGCGCGCTTCGATATAGCGACGAGTGCGCGATCAATTGCGTATCCGGCAAGCGGGCCAGCGCGGCGAATCCCGCCTGCAACTGGCGTTGGGGTTGTAGAAGATTGCTGCCGAGCGCGATATAGGCGGTTTCCATCACCTGCTTACACTTCCGGCGCGCCGGCCGCATCCGCGGGCAATCGGGGTTTTCGGCGACGGCGGCGTTTTTTCGCGGGCCCGCTATCGGCCTTCAACAGTTGCTCGCGCGTGGATTCATTCGCATCCTGAAACTGCGTCCACCACTCGCCGATTTCCGCATCGATTTCGCCGCTCTCGCAACGCAGCAACAGAAAATCATATCCCGCGCGAAAGCGCGGCAATTCCAGCAATCGATACGGACGCCGCCCTGAGCGCTGCTCGAAACGCGGCTGCATCGCCCAGATTTCTTTCATGTCGCCGCCGAAGCGCCGCGGAATCGCGAGCTTTTCCGCCTGCATCTGCATCACCTGATCCATCGCCTTGTAGAGCGCGGGGATCGCGGGTATGCCGTTCTTCTCGATGGATTTCCACGCCGCCAGCACTTCGTGCCACAGCAACGTGGCAAACAAAAACGCCGGCGACACGCCTTTTTCGCCGCGTATGCGTGTGTCGGTATTTTTCAGCGCCAGCATCACAAACCGTTCGCCCAGCGGTTGCTCCAGAATCACGTCCAGCAGCGGCAGCAAGCCGTGATGCAGGCCATCCTTGCGCAGGCGCTTGACCGTTTCGACCGCGTGGCCGGAGAGCAGAAGCTTCAGCATCTCGTCGAACAGGCGCGCCGGCGGCACGTTTTGCAGCAAGTCCGCCAACTCGCGGATGGGTTTGCGCGTGGCGGGATCAATTTCAAAATCCAGCGCGGCGGCAAAACGCACCGCGCGCAGCATGCGTACCGGGTCTTCGCGATAGCGCTGCACCGGATCGCCGATCATGCGCAGGCGTTTTTTCTTCAGATCCGCGACGCCGCCGTGATAATCAAACACCTGCTGCGTGGAGGGGTCGTAGAACAGCGCATTGATACTGAGATCGCGCCGCGTGGCGTCTTGCTGCTGATTGCCGAACACGTTGTCGCGCAGGATACGGCCGTGCTCGTCGGACTTGCCCTTGTCAATATCGTCGCCTTTGTCGGCGGCGTCGTGCCCGGCGCGGAACGTGGAAACCTCCACCGTCTCGCGTCCGCACATCACATGCACAATCTGGAAGCGCCGCCCGATAATGCGTGAGCGGCGAAACAGGCCGCGCACTTCTTCCGGCGTGGCGCTGGTGGCCACGTCAAAATCTTTCGGCTCGCGCTTGAGCAGCAAATCGCGCACCGCGCCGCCGACCACAAAAGCCGCAAAGCCCTTGGCCTGCAAGGTGTCCGTGACGCTTAACGCGCAGGCGCTGATTTGGCTGCGCGCGACGCCATGCGCCTTGAACGCAATCACCTGCGCGGCGGACTTGCCGCGCCCGCCGAACATCTTTCCGGAAAATACCCGGCCTATCAGTTTTTTAATCATGAGGCGCGGATTATAACGCGGGGCTGGAACCCGTCCGTGCCCGCGGGTACAAAGCCAGCCTGCGGATTGTCGCCCGCAGGCTGCAAGACGCAACCGAACAGCGATTCGAGGTTTTTTTGCGTTAAAACCGCATCGGCCGCGCCCGCCAGCGCGCCACCCGCGCCGTCCAGCAGCAAGGCGTGCGTGCAGACGCGCGTGGGCCACAGCACGTCGTGCAGCACCATCACCACGCCGCGACCGGGTTTGTCGTCTTGCGCCAGCGCTTTCACTAAATCCAGCATCTGCATTTGGTAGCGCAAATCCAGATGCTGTAAAGGTTCATCCAGCAGGAGAAAGCGCGGCGACTGCGCCAGCATTTGCGCAATACGCACACGCTGGCGTTCGCCGCCCGACAGCGTCGCATAGCGGCGCGCGGCAAACTCCGCCATCCCCACGCGTTGCAACGCGCCATGCGCGGTGGCCTCGTCTTCGGGCTGCCAGCCCAGCCATGCCGACCTCACTTGCGCGTGCGGGAAGCAGCCGAGGCTGACATATTCCAGCGCACTACCCCAGAATTCGCTTTCTTCGTGCTGCGGCAACACGCCGACGGCACGCGCGCGCGCCACGGCGGGCATCGCGGCCAGGGCTTGATCGTCCAGGGTCACACTGCCGCTTGCGGGCGCGGCAAGCCCGGCCAGCACATTCAGCAAGGTAGTCTTGCCGCCGCCGTTGGGACCGAGCACCCCCCATACCTCGCCCGGCTTTACCGTGAACGCAAGATCGCGGCACAAGGCGCGCCCGTCGACCGCCAGAGTGATGTGGTTGCAGGCCAGCATCATGCCCGCCGTGTCAGCAAAACCAGCATACACGGCACACCGATCAACGCGGTGAAAATGCCCACCGGCAACTGTTGCGGCGCCCACAGCGTGCGCGCGCAGGTATCCGCCAGTGTGAGAAAACTACCGCCCGCCAGCACCGACACCGGCAGCAGCAAACGATGGCGCGTCACGCCCATCAGCCGTACCGCATGCGGCATCATCAGCCCGACAAAACCAATCGCGCCGCCCAACATCACCGCCGCCACGGTCGCCAGCGCCGCGCCAAAAAACACCATCAGTTGCAGCGGCGCCACGCTGACACCGAGCGAGCGAGCCTTGGCGTCCCCCAATCCCAGAATATCCAACCGCGCCGCCAGCGCCACCGCCCCCAATGTCAAAGCGAACAGCAGCACGCAAGCCGCCAACGGATTTTCCGCATACGACAAATCGCCCATCAGCCAGAACAACATGCCTTTGATTTGCGCGCTGGGCGCCGCCACCAAAATCAAACTCGTCAATGCCGCGAAGCCCGCCGACAACACCACGCCGGATAACAACAGCCGATAAATATTCCACTGCCCGCCGCGGAACGTCACGCCGAACACGATGGCAATCGCGGCAATCGCGCCCGTCAGCGCGGCGGCATTAGTCATCGCCAGCCCCGCACCCAATGTGATCGCCCCCAGCGCGCCCAGCGAGGCGCCGCCCGACACGCCGAGTATGTACGAATCCGCCAACGCATTGCGCAACAACGCCTGCAACAGCACGCCCGCCAGCGCCAGCAAGCCGCCACAGGCGAATGCGGCAAAAGCGCGGGGCGCGCGAAGTTGCCAGAGGATGTCGTGTTCGATGCCGGTTGTGTCGTGGAACAGGCTTTGCAGGATTTGTGTTGGCGTCAGCGACACCGAGCCGAATAGCAGTGCAATAAACAGGCTGGCGATGGCGACAGTGGCAGCCAAGGCAAGCGTGGGGGCGGCGCGCATTAGTCGCGTAACACCGTTTGATGTGCTGCTTGCAAGGAAGTGGCCGTGAGCATTCGCGCAGGAGCAGGCAGAACACCCCCCTGCGAGCCGTCGAGCAACGCAGACGCGCCGGGGGAGGTCGGCGAGGACTGTCTGAGTCCTCGCGCCCTTGGTTTATGCGAGGGCGAGTTCCGCAGCCGCCCGGCGTGTCGAGTAGCGCAGGAAGAGGTCGGCGAACCGGGGGCGGCCTTTCTTTGGTTACTTTCTTTGGCCGTACA
>CAMDDY010000044.1 GCA_945893125.1 Bordetella parapertussis | reverse complement strand
TTGGGCGAGCTTGCCGCCAGCGTGATCGGCGCAAAACTCTTGACCGCATCCCACGGCACCTTGTCGCGCAGAAATCCGGTGAGCCACAGCGGGCTGCCGTAGGCAAGTAGAGTGTAGCCGTCGGCCAGCGCCCGGGCGCCGATTTCGGGTGTAATGCTGCCCCGGTTGTCTACAACGATCTGCTGGCCGAGGCTGGCTGAAAGCCCCTGCGCGATCAGCCGCGCCACGATATCGCCGGCGCCGCCGATTTCAGGTGCCAGCATTCTGATCGGTTTGTTGGGATAGTTCTGTGCCGCCGCGTTGGCGTCGAGAAGCAGCAGACCCGTCAAAAAAATAATGAAACGTTCTCCGCGCAAACTTTTCTCCCTCGAAAAACAGTGTTCCGGGCACGTTACAGATAGACAATTGATTGTCAAAATTTAATCTTCGCGTATACCCGCGTCCTTGATCACTTTAGCCCAGCGGTTCGCGTCCAACTTCATGATGGCCGCGGCTTCATCGGGCGTGCTGCCCAGCGTCTCCACGCCGGCCCTGAAAAACCGTTCCTTCGTCGTGGCGTTGCCCAGCACCCGCACGGTTTCCTGATTCAGCCGCGCGATGATGGCGGCTGGCGCCTTGGCCGGCGCGAACAGGCCGTAGATCGACACCGCTTCGTAACCGGCAAATCCCGCCGAGGCCATGGTGGGCAGGTTGGGCGCAAGCGCCGTCGGCTGTGCGCTGGTGACGGCCAGCGCGCGCATGCGGCCCGCGTTGACATGCAGCATCACGGCCCCGGCGGCCGGAAAACTCATTTGCACTTCGCCGCTCATCAAGGCATTCAGTCCGGGGCCGGTGCCTTTGTACGGAATGCGCACGATATTCAGGCCCGCCATCGACTTGAACAGTTCCGCCGACAGGTGCGCGGCGGCGCCTGCGGTGCCGGTGGCGTAATCCAGCTTGCCGGGATTGCGCCTCGCGAGCACTACGAGGTCGCGCACGGATTTTACCGGCAGCGAAGGATGCACCACCAGCACGTTGGGGGCCGTTGCCGCCAGCGTGACGGGCGCGAAATCGCGTATCGGATCCCACGGCACTTCTTTCATCAGCGGCAGCACCCACAGCGCGCTGCTGAAGACCAGCAGGGTGTAACCGTCAGGCGCGGCCTTGGACACGGTTTGAATGGAAATCGCGCCATTGCCGCCGCCGCGGCTTTCGACGATCACCTGCTGCCCCAGCGCGGCGGTCAAGCCCTGTGCAATCAATCGTGCCGCAAATTCGTTGCCGCCGCCGGGTTCGGCGGTAATGATGCGCACCGGCTTGTTCGGGTACACCTGTGCTGACAGGTTGTGGGTGGCGGCAGCCATGCAGGCGATGGCTGCCACGTGTCTAAGCTTCATGGCGCTATTTCGTTCCGGTCAGTAGTCAACCAACAGATTATGGTACGCATCGACACGCCATTTTCCGCCCGGCCCCACCACTACGGTGGTTTCGCGCTCCTCCATCAATGCCGGCCCCTCACCGTGCGCGCCAGCGCCAAGCGTATACCGGTCGTAGACAGGACATTCGATGTATCCCAACGCGGGACCGAAATAAACGCGTCTGTGTCGGGCTGATGCCAAGGCATCATGGCTGCCGGAGGAGACTTGCGTTTTGAGATTCAGCGGCACATTGCGCCCGGCGGCGCGTACCCGCCACGTGATGGCTTCGATGGCGGCCATCCCCAGCGTGCGTCCGTATTGCCGCTCGTATGCGGCTTCGAAGTGTTGCGTGAACTGGCGTATCACCGCCGAGGTATCCGCGCCTGTCAAATCCAGGCCGGTAATCGGCACTTCGATTTCATATCCTTGTCCGCTGTAACGGACATCCACGTTGCGCTCGAGCGTGATTTCGCCGGGTGCCGCGCCTGCGGCCTTCAGCATGTCGGTTGCGCGCGTGCACATGTCCGACAGCAGGCCCTCCACGCGCTTCCAATCCAGCAGGTCGAGCGCACCAATGTAACTGTTGGACAGATCAATCACCGGCGCCGCGATACACAGGCCCACCGCCGAGGTAGCGCCCGCGCCTAACGGAAACACGGTGGTGCGTATGCCGAGGATGCGGGCGACGTACCAGGCATGAATCGGCGCCGCGCCGCCAAAGGTGATGAGGGTAAAACCGCGGATGTCGAGCGCGCGCTCGGCGACGTACCGCTTGCCCGCCGCCACCATCGCTTCGTTGACCACCATGAAGATGCCCCACGCCGCATCCACCATGGATTTGTCGAGGGGCTCTGCGATGTGTCGCTTGATCGCCTGTTCGGCTGCGTCGCGATCCAGCACCATGTCGCCGCCGAGAAACCGCGTGGGATCAATATAGCCCAACACCACGTCGGCATCGGTAACCGTGGGCTGCGTGCCGCCACGCGCATAGGCCGCCGGTCCGGGTTGCGCGCCTGCACTTTGAGGCCCGACCTTGAGGAAGCCGAGCGCGTCGATGTGCGCAATGCTGCCGCCGCCCGCGCCAATTTCGATCAACTCGATCACCGGAATCAGCAGCGGCAGCCCACTGCCGCGCCGAAAGCGCCGCGCACGCGCGGTCTCGAACTGGTTCGCGCGCAGCGGTTGGCCGTTTTCGATGCAACACAGCTTGGCGGTGGTTCCGCCCATATCAAAGGCCAGTGCGCGTTCAATGCCGAGCAAGTCTGCGTAACGCGCGGCGGCGAGCGCGCCGGCTGCGGGGCCTGATTCGATCAGTTGTATGGGAATTTTCTGCGCGATGGCCGTGCTGGAAATGCCGCCGTTGGACAGCATGACATGCACGTGTTTTCCGAATCCGCGCCCGCCGAGTTTTTCATCCAGGCTCGCGAGATACTGTCTGACGCCGGGCCGCACGTAGGCGTTCAGCACCGTGGTGGACGTGCGTTCGTATTCGCGGATCTCCGGCGCCACTTCGCTCGATATGGTGCAATCGATGTGCGGAAATTCGCGTTCAACCAAGTCACGGATGGCCCGTTCGTGATCCGGGTTGCGATACGAATGCAGCAGACACACGGCAAGGGACACGACGTTTTGTCCGGCCAGCTCACGAATTGCGCGCAGAACAGACGCCACGTCCAGTGCTTCCATGACCTCGCCATTCCATGCCGTGCGTTCGGTGACTTCGCGCGTCAGGCTGCCCGGCACGATGGGCGCGGGCCGCTCGAAGCGAAAATCGTAATGGTCATAACGCGACTCGCGCCCCATCAGCAGCACGTCGCGAAAGCCCGCCGTCGTCAGCAGGCCCGTTTTGCAGCCCTTGCGCTCGATGATGGCGTTGGTGACGAGCGTCGTCGCGTGCGAAATTCGGCTGACGCGCGGCATGGCCACGCCGGCGCGCGCGCACAATTCGTCGATGCCTTCGAGAAACGCGCGGGCGGGATCGTCCGGCGTGGTGAGGCGCTTGCCGATATACAACTCGCCGGTGGCGCGCTTGAGCAGAGCGAAATCGGTGAAGGTGCCGCCGATATCAACGCCGACTATGATCTCTGTTTCCGCGGTCATTGCGGTTTCCATCCGTGGTGTTTTGTGGCGTTGCCGGCGCTGATGAATCCTTCGCGCAGATCTTCGGCGAGTTTTTCCGCGTCGCGCTGCCGTGGCGGGCCGTAGCCGCCGCCGCCGGGCGAATGAATGAGCATGCAGTGCGCGGGCGCAAGCTCGCCGCGACCCTTGGGCGGGAACGGTTGGTCGTCCATCCAGATGCCCGCGAGTCCGCCTTCACCACCGCCGGCCAATCCCAGTGGCGGATTCTCCACGCGATCCATCCGGCTCGCCACCTGCATCGGCTGGCCGGAACTGTTTTCCACCATCAGTTCAATGCCGAGCCCGCCGCGAAATTCGCCCGCGCCGCCCGAATCGGCACGCAAGGTCTTGCGGCGAATGGTGAGCGGCACCACGCTCTCGATCACTTCCACCGGCGGCGAACCCGAGTTCGACGGATACGGCGTACAGGAATAACCATCCTTGCCCGCGCACGCGCCCATGCCGCCGCTGCTGATCATCATGTAGGAAAACGGCCGTCCGTTCAGTCCGGCTTGCCCGGAGAACATGGTGCGGTTGGTCGGCGCGCCGCACGCCGCCATCACGCGTTGCGGGATGGCTTTTGACAGGGCGTCCATCGCCATGGCGGGGATGTAGTGCGCGGTCTGATTGCGCGCAAACACCGGCGCGGGGAACTGGGCATTGAGGATGGTGCCGGGCGGCACGGTCACCGTGATTGGCCGCGTGATGCCTTCGTTGTAGGGCGTGTGCGGATCGAGCACGCACTTCAGCACGTAAACGAAGGCGGAATAGGTGTAGTTGTAGACCACGTTGATGCCGCCGGGACTGGTCTGCGGCGAGGTGCCCGTGCAATCGATGGCGATGTCGCTGCCGCGCACGGTCATCGCGCACTCCAGGTAAATCTCGCCGTCAAAGCCGTCGGTCCGGATACGGCTGCTGTAGGTGCCGTCGGGAATTTCCTCGATCGCGCGGCGAAACACGCGTTCGGTGCGCGCATTCAGCGATTGCGAAATGGGCCGCAGGTCATCGATGCCGGTCTCGTCCATCAGCTTGACGATTTCCGTCGCGCTGGTGCGGCACGAGGCGATCAAGGCATTCAGGTCGCCCAATACTTGATCGGACACGCGCACGTTTTTTTCGATGATGGCAAAAATCACGTCATTGGGCGTGCCGGCGTGAAACAGTTTCACCGGCGGAAAACAGATGCCTTCTTCGTAGACCTGCCGCGCGCCGGTGGTGACGGTACCGCCGATGTCGGCGACGTGCGAAGACGCACCGGCAAATCCGACCAGTTCTCCGCGCCTGAAAATCGGCATCGTGATATAAAAATCGGGCAGGTGGCCGGAGCCGTACCAGGGGTCGTTGGTAAACAGCACGTCGCCGGCTTGCAGCGTCGCGGGCGGAATTTTTTCCAGGATTGCACGGATAGTGCGCGGCAGGATGATGCTCATGCGTGGCGTGCCCTTGGTGGTGTAGCCGATGCCGACACCGTCGCTGTCGCACACCGCGCAACCGTAGTCGTTGGATTCTCGAACGACCGTGGAAAACGCCGCGCGCACCAGCGTGTCGGCGGCCTCGTCCACGATGGAGATGCAGCGCTCCCAGAAAATTTCAAGTATTACGGGATCGTCAATTGCGTTTGGTGCGTGTTGCATCAAGTCTCCGTCATCAGCAGGGATAGACAACTCATCGCGTTACGGCAAAATTTTGGTTTCGAGGCAGGTAAGCGGAGCAGTGGCAATGGCGCAGATCGACACCTTGCCGATGCCAGATGGTGTGAAAAGCGGCACACTATAACGCAGCGGCACAACCCCTAATCACTTTGCGGCTTGATATTGGCCTTGCGTATGATTTCATCGTATTTCACGATTTCGGATTTGATGAACGCTGCGAATGCATCCGGGGTGGTGCCTTCGGGTTCAAAGCCGCCGCGCACGAATCCATCACGTATCTCATTGTTTTTCATGATCTTTCCTATTTCGGCGCTGAGCAGGTCCGAAATCGCTTTCGGCGTTCCGGCGGGCGCCAGCAGGCCGTACCACGACGCGGTGTTGTAGCCGGGGAACAGCGCTTCGTGAATTGTCGGCACGTTCGGTAACGCGCTGCTGCGCTTCAGGGTGGACACGCCGATGGCGCGCACTTTGCGCGCGTTGATCTGCGTCAGCACGCCGGGCACGGACGAAAACAGCACATGTACTTCGCCGCTCAGCAGTCCAATGATGGACGGCACGCCCCCTTTGTAAGGCACATGCGTCAACGCCACTTTGCCCGATGACATCAGCAGTTCCATCGCAAGATGCGTCACGGTGCCGAAACCGGCCGAGCCAAACAACACTTGCGCGGGTTTTGCTTTTGCGAGCGCCACCAGTTGTTTGACATCGAGTACCGGCAGCGAGGGATGCGCGACCAGCACCGATGGCCCCATGGCTACCAGGCTGATGGGGGCGAGGTCTTTGTGGATGTCGAACGGAATGTTCGGGAACAGGCTGGGAAAGGCAATGATGGAGCTCGCCATGAATAGCGTGTAACCATCGGCGGGAGATTTGGCGACCATCGCGGCTGCGGCGTTACCCGAGGCCCCTGGCCGATTTTCAACGACGATCGGTTGGCCCAACGATTCGGAGAGCTTTTTGCCGACGGCGCGTGCGGAGACATCCACGCCGCCGCCCGGTGAATAGCCGACCACGATGCGTATTGCCCGGTTCGGAAATTGCTGTGCCAATGCAGGCAGGCACGGTATCGCGCTCAGCGTGGCCAAACTCAGCACCACGGGTTTCACGATGTTCAAGATGCTAGCCCTGTATGGCGATCTCATCGCCTTCGATACGGAATGTGGCGCCGCATTTTTTCGACTTGCCAAACCATTCGATGAGATCGGGCTTTGCGGGCAAGCGCGCCACGTTATGGATGTGCGGATGATCGTCCGGCATGCCGACATAAATGTCGCCGGTGGCGAGCAGTGTCAATTCTTTTGTCACGGTGTGGTTCTCCCTGTCAGTCTTTCAACACAGTCTAGCAAACCTTGCCTGCGGCCATTAGAATCCGTTGAGCGTGACATTTTTTCCTGAGGAGTCAGCGTGGGCCAATTCGACGGCAAGGTGGCATTTTTGACGGGCGCGGGTGCGGGCATCGGGCGAGTGTCGGCGAAAATGCTGGCGCAGGAAGGCGCGCGGATCGTGATCGCGGAACTGAAGCCAGAACTTGGGCGCGCGGTGGAAGCCGAGATCAAGGCTGCGGGCGGCGATGCAGTATTTATGGCAACCAATGTCACCGAGGACGCGAGTGTGAGCGCGACGGTGAACGCCGCCGTTGAACAGTTTGGCCGTATCGACATCCTGATTAATTGCGCGGGAGGTTCGGTGCCGCAGGACAATATCGTCACGGACGTCGATCTCTCGGTGTGGGATCACACCATCAACCTCGATTTAAAAGGCACGTTTCTGTCGTGCCGCCACGTGATTCCGCAAATCGCAAAGGCGGGCGGCGGTGCGGTGATCAATTTCACCTCGTGGCTGGGCACGATGGGCGGGCCGTATCGCAATGTCTATTCGACGGCCAAGGGCGGCATCGTGTCATTAACAAAAACGCTCGCGGGAGAGTTTGCCGCGAAGGGTGTGCGCGTGAATGCGATAGCGCCCGGTGTGGTGCGCACCGAGCGCAGCCTGCGCAAGAACGCCGACACGTATACCGACAATCCGCCGCCGCCGATTGCGTTTCGCCGGCGTCTTGCGGCGCGTTATCCGTTTTCGATCGGTGAGCCCGAGGACATCGGTAACATCGTGCTGTTTCTCGCGTCGAACAAATCGCGCATGATCACCGGCGCCATCATTCAGGCCGATGGCGGGCGTTCGGCGTATTTGTGAGCGCCGGCCGCGGGCTGTTGTTGGCGCTGGTCTGCGCCAGTTCGTTGGGGCATGCGGCAGCGCCCGCAGTAGTTGCCGAGGCGGCTTTCCCCAACAAACCGATACGCATTATCGTGCCCTTCGCACCAGGCGGCGGCACGGATTTTGTGGCGCGGCTGATCGGGCAAAAATTGACCGACAGCATGGGACAAGCGGTGGTTATCGATAACCGCGCCGGCGCCAGCGGCGTCATCGGCGCGGACATGGTGGCGAAAGCCGCGCCCGACGGCTATACCTTGGGCGTGATTTCCGCGGAGCAGATCATCGTCTCCACCGTGCGCAAAATGCCCTATGACCTGAACCGGGATTTCGCGCCGGTGGTGCAAAGTTCAACGCTCTTTTACACGCTGGTGCTGCATCCCGCGGTCGTGGCAACCTCGGTAAAAGAATTGGTCGGCGCGATCAAGGCGGCCGGCGGGCGCTTTAACTTTGGCACGTCGCCGTGGAGCGGGGGCCATCTGGCGGGGGAGATGTTTAAACAGCGCACGGGCGTGCCGATGACGCATATCGCGTTCAAGGGCAGCGGGCCCGCGGTTGCCGCGCTGCTCGGCGGCGAGATTTCACTCATGTTTGCCACGGCGCCGCCGGTGGTGCCGCTGATCAAGGCCGGACGACTACGCGCGCTTGCCATTACCGCCGCCCAGCGTTCTGCGCTGATGCCGGAACTGCCGACCATGATGGAGGTCGGCGTGGCGGATTTCGAGGCGACTGGTTGGAACGGTTTCCTGGTGGCGGCGAAAACGCCCAAAGCCATCGTGGCCAAGCTCAATCGCGAAATCGTGCGCGCGCTGGCGCTGCCGGATGTGCGGGAACGTTATACCCGCGCCGCCATTGAGCCCGTGGGCGGCAGTCCCGAGGAATTCGGCTTACGCATCACGCAGGAATTCGTCAAATGGGGTAAGGTGGTGAAAGCCGCCAACCTGAAGGTGGACGACTAGCTGCCGCGCGCCGCATCCGTCTGACGCTTTAGGCATACGCAAGGTCATTGATAACCAGAGGCACATCCCCCATGCACTTAATCCGTTACGCCGCACTCTTCGTTGCCGCCTTGCCGCTGTCTTTCGCCTACGCGCAATCCACTTCGACAGGCTCAGGACAGGCCTGGCCCGCAAAGTCCGTGCGTGTCATCGTGCCCTTCGCCCCCGGCGGCGGCGCCGATCTCACGGCGCGTCCCGTGTCGCAAAAATTATCCGAGGCGCTGGGCCAGCAGTTTGTGGTCGATAATCGCGGCGGCGCGGGTGGCGCCATCGGCATGGAACTGACGGCGAAGTCGGCGCCCGACGGCTATACCATCATGAGTGTGTCCGGCAGTTTTTCCGCGACCTCGGCGACACGCAAGCTGCCGTTTGATCCCTTCGACGCATTGATTCCGGTGGTGGAACTCGGTTACGCGCCCAATGTGCTGGTGGTGCATCCGGCGCTGCCCGCGAAATCAACCAAGGAATTGATTGCATTGGCGCGCGCCAATGAGGGCAAACTTATTTTTGCATCCACCGGCATAGGCGGGCTCACGCATATGGCGACGGAACTTTTCGCCGTGATGGCGGGCATCAAAATGATCCATGTGCCGTATAAGAGCACGGGCGTCGCCATGCCGGAACTTTTGGCGGGACAAACGCAGATCATGGTGGCGGGCATGCTCGGCGCGCAGCCGTTTTACACCATCGGCAGGCTGCGCGCGCTGGCGGTGACCACGGCCAAGCGTTGGCCCAGCATCAATCTGCCGGCGATCGCGGAAACCTTGCCCGGTTACGACAGCGGCACCTACTACGGCATGTTTTTGCCGAAAGGCACGCCGCCGGCCATCGTCACGCGGCTCAACGCCGAGGTGAATAAAATTTTGCAGGATGGCGGCATCAAGAACTCGCTGGAAGCGCAGGGCATGGCGGCTTCCGGCGGCACATCCGCGGCGTTTACCGGGCGCGTGAAAAAAGAGTACGACGACTGGGTGAAAGTGGTGCGCGCGGCGAAGCTGAAGATCGAGTAGGGCGGGAGCCATCCCGCCGTTTAGCGGCGACCGCTTTCTACTCGGTCGAGATGTTCGCCGACTTCATCACTTTGGCGTAGCGATCCAGTTACGCCGACTGCAATGCCGCAGCGAGTAACGCGTGATGCGGCGTCTGGAACGGATTAACCACGGTGACACCCCGCCAGGTAAATCCATGCTGAAAATCCTCGCTTAACAGCAGGCGGCATTGTTGATCGGCGGCCACGGACAGAATCAACGCGTCCCAGATCGGCATGTGATGATCGGCTCCAAGGTCGAGCGCCGCGCGCATGGCGTCGATGGTGGAGTCGGCTGTGTCGTATGCGTCGGCCCAACTCAGAATCGCCGCTTTGGCGTCAGCCGACGCGCGGCCTGCCTTGCCGGTGAGCACGCGGTGCAGCTCACCCAGCGTTTGCGTGGGAATCACCACCGATAATCCAGGCAGACGCGCAACCAGATCACGCGCGGCCTTGCAGCGTTTTGCGTCGCCCACGCCTTCCGCGTACGCCATGATGTTGGTGTCGAGCGCGATACGCAGCACGAGCGTTACTCGTACAGCTCGTCGCGGGACCAATCCCGCGTGCCCGTGACGCGCGCGGCACGCAGCCGTGACAACAAGGTGTGCCGTGCTGCCGCCCGCTCGTGGCCTTCCGTCGTTTGGGCCGCCGTAATGGTTGCGACAGGCTTGCCACGTGACGTGACCGTGATTTGCTCGCCGCGAGACACGGCACGCAACAGCGAAGAGAAGTGCCGGTTCGCGTCGGCGGCGCTGATGGATTTCATGGGTTGTTCCTAATGTAGTGATCTTCACTACTTTAGCACAGCGCAAGGCGAGCGTGAGGTGGAGCGAAGCGCCTATGCCGGTGCTGCGGTGGGGCTGATGTAACAGGGTGTCTGCATTTCCATCCGCCTATTCACCGCCACAGGTATTGGGTTTCTCTTGCGTGCCACGGTTATAAATCTTAAGTTATTGATGGAGTAGTATCGGGTCGGACACGATATATAGATAGAAATAGTGAAATAATTCAATAAAAACAATATCTTACGCATGTTCTTCTTGCGACACCCGCTGGGGCAACCACGTCGCCACCAGCGGCGGCGAAACCATCATCACCGGCTTCGACGAATCGGGCGCGGCCATCTACAGCACCAACCCCGTTAACTTTGTGACCACCCAGGGGCCTTCCGTCGAGCAATACGTCTACGACGCCCTTGGCCGCATGACCAGCGTGGTCAAGGACGGCGTGCAACTCGACCGCCGCCTCTACGACGGCGCCGGCCGCGTGGTGCTCTCTGGCCCAGCCGATGCACTGCCGACCGGCTACACCGCCGCCGTCAACCAGGGCCTGCCCGCAGGCGCCAGCAACGGCTTGGAAATGCGTGTCAATCGCTACGACGCCAACGGCAGCGTCTTGCATCATGGTGACCGCGACCTGCGCGTGGGGCAAACGCTGAACATTCCCAACCTGGTGGCGGGGGTGCATAACGACAGCGGCAGCTACAAGCCGTATGACCCGAGCAAGATCAAGGGCGATACGTTGCCGAATCTGCCGAATCCGCCGCCGGCGGTTTCTTATGGCGGGGGTGGTGGGGGTGGGTGCGGCGGCATCGGCATGATTATTGTGGCGATTGTGGCGGTGGTGGCCGCGGTGTTCACGGTGGGGGCATCGTTGGCAGCCAGTTCGAGTCTGCAGATTGGCCTGGCCGAAACCTTCGCGCTTAGACTGGAGTCATTGGGGTCGGCCGCGCTGGGTGTGGGCTCCGTGGGGCCAGGAACGGCAGCGCTCGCAGGCGCGGTCGGTTCCATCGCGAGCCAGGTGGTGGGCAACGCTATCGGCGTGCAGGATGGATTTAGCTGGAAGCAGGTGGCGTTCGCCGCTATCGGCGGGGCCGTAAGCAACGTGGTTGGGACAGCGCTACCCGGCGAAGGCTTTGGCAATGTGGTTGCCCGTGCCGCGGTTGGTAGCGTGATTTCGCAGGGCATCGGTGTTGTTACTGGCCTGCAAGAGAAGTTCAGTTGGCGTGGCGTGGCGGCTTCCGCCGTTGGGGCGGGTGTGGGGTATGGTGTTTCGCAAGCCGTGGGAGGGGCGTTGCAGAATACTGATTTTGCTGCCAATAACTCGGGGCTTGCGGGTTTCGGCGTACGTGCCGTCTCTGGATTGGCGGCGGGACTCACCACGGCAGCCATGCGTGGTGGGCGGGTGAACGCTACGCAAGTGGCTACGGATGCCTTTGGCAATGCGCTGGGTGGCTCGCTGGCCGAGGCGTTTGGGCAGACAAGTGGCAGTATTACGAACAGTCAGCAAATTCAGGCCTTGAGCGAGATCGGGCAGGAGACTTCGCGGGCTTCGTTGCCGGCGAGTTATTGGAGCATGACGGCGGATGCGGGCGCAGTAACCGGCACGATGAATGACGCAACACCGACGGGTTCGCGCGACGTGGTTCGAATTTCGGTGGAGGATCCGGAAGCCGATGCAGTTGTGCGCGAGAACCAAGTGTCGGCATGGGAGCGTTTGCTGCGGGAGAAACATCCCGGCGAATCCGCCGATGTGATTCGAGGGGTTGCTGAAAGTCTGACGGCACAAGGAAAACGTGCGGGGGCCACCGGCGCGCAGTCGTCGCCGACGGCACTTCCAGAAGTGACGGTGACGGCACCTCGTATGACGCCGGAAGAAGCGGCAAGGTATGACGCAGAGCAGGCGCAACGCAACTATGGCAGCTATCGTCCGATTGGCCCGATCGAAGGATTCTTTACGTTTAACGGCATAGGCCGCACGCTTAAAGGAGCAGGCCAAGCGGTCTACGGTGCTGTGGCCGCAGTGCCGACGATATTCAGGCAAGCAGCGCTGACGGCGGGTGATGTTGGTGGTTACGCTGCTTCAGCCGCGCCTTGGGTGCCGAAGCACCAGCCGGAGTCGGCATTGTTCCAGACTTTGCAGCGCGATGGCCCTGCGCCGATTGTGCGTGGAATTGTGGGAGCGGCGGTTGCACCGCTCAAGCAAGTCTACGAGGGTGGGATGTATGGCCGGTATGAAACGCTTGGCGAGGGAATTTTAGGCACGGCGTCGTTGGGTGCCATGGGTGTAACGCGTGGTGCGCGACTCAGCAACGTTGGCGAAGTTGCAACAATAGCAGGAGAAACTGCATCTACTTACCGCGCCACTGAATTCGCCTGGTCATTTGCTCCCAAGCCCTTTGCGTCTGGCAGAAGCCTATCCTTAGATTACACGCAACTTGCTGGAAAAGAAGTTGAGTTTGCGCGTCAATTGAGTTTACAAGAAGCTGGATTGAACAGGTGGATTGAACAGGCTGACAGCGGGTGAAATTAAGAGCAATATAGAACTATTCAATAGTCAACGTCGTCCCTCGTCTGCCGAAGCCTGGATTAGGGCAACCCGTCGGGATAGTCCTGTTGTTGACGATGTTTTTGCGCAACAGTACCTACAACAGAATAATGGAGCCAGACTTGCTGTCTTACACAGCCCTGATATGGTAATTGGCGGGCGTCCGAACATGCTGACTGGCTATGGCGACTTAAATGTGAATAGTTCTTTGGGCAAGCAAAATCAACTTCGACAGCAAAACATACTCAATGCTGTTTCATCGGCACCAAGCAACAGCTACGTAAGATTTATCCTTCGAGCCAATCCATAATTGTACTGTGTCACCTCAGAGGGAGATTCAATACCAAAAGATTTTGTCCGTCATAGGGGAAAATCCATTTTTGTAACACAGCACAAATAATGAGTTTTGCAAGAAATTTTGTTCGTACTGGTGAGGCACATGGCCAATCCATGGCGCAGCTATTTGTTAGTGAGCTGGACGCGGGGGCAGGTGTATACGACGATGGCCTAATTACATTGCTTGATGAACAAACGGGAAATTCGACGCCTAGCGGGTGGGCTTGGTTATTGGGGAAAGATGCTGTTGCCCTTGCCTCTACATGGCAGGGAAATTTATTGTTCTGGTCCCCTACTCACGAAGCTGAAGATTGAGTGAGCGTGCCTACTCTGCCCGCGCGCCGCTCAACTTGACCACCTGCGCGTACTTGTCGAAATCGATGCGCAGCCGCTGCGCGAATTGCTCGGGCGTCATGTGCAGCGGGTCGAGCGTTTGCGCCGAGAGTTTCGCCGCCAGATCCTGATCTTCCAGGGTTTTTTTCAGTGCGGCATTGAGCGCATCGACTATGGATTTGGGCGCGTTGGCCGGCAGAAAACAGCCCACCCATGCCGAGAATTCAAAGCCGGGCACGAAGTCGGAAATCGGCGGCACGTGGGCGAGTTGTGGTACGCGCACATTGGAGCCGATGCCCAACACGCGCACGCGGCCATCTTTGAGATGAGGCAGGATCGAGCCCAGTGTCGTGAGCAAGGTTTGTGTTTCGCCGGCAAGCAGCGCGATATTGGCCGGGCCGCCGCCTTTGTATTGCACGTGCAGCATGTCGATCTTGGCCATCGCCACAAACAGCGCCATCGCCATGTGCGCAAAGCTGCCGGTGCCTGCTGAAGCGTAAGTAATATCGCCCGGACGTTTTTTGGCAAGCGCGATCAGCTCTTTGCCGCTGCGCACCGGTAGCGAGGGGTGTACCACCAGTACGCTCAATTGGCGGGCGAGCGTGGTGACGCCGATAAAATCCTTGAGCACGTCGTAGGGCAGCTTTTTGTAGAGGTGCGCATTGGCGACATGGGTGGTGGATTGCACCATTAACGTGTAGCCGTCGGGCGGACTGCGGGCGACGAGTTCGGAGCCGATGGTGCCGCCAGCGCCACCGCGATTTTCCAGCACGAATTGCTGGCCGAGTTGCTGCGACAGTTTGCCGAATACCAGGCGCGCGACGACATCGTTCGAGCCGCCGACCGGAAATACGATGACCACGCGCACGGGTTTGGCGGGGTAGGGTTGCGCTTGGGCCAGTGCGGACATGAACCACACGCCTAATGACACGATGGATATTTTCACGCTTGGCATGGCGTAGCGGTCAGCACTCAGGTTTCCAGCGGCAGCCGCACCGGCTTGCCGGAGATCACGGAGCGTTCAATGCCGATGGTGGTTTCCAGCACCAGGCGCGCTTCGGCGGGCGTGGCGTGCGCCGTGGGTGCGCCGGTGACGAGGTGATCCAGCCATGAACGTGTTTCGGTGCCGAGCGGCCCCCAGTAGTCGCCGAGCGCCCAATCACCCGATGGATTGCTGCCGGTGTAGGCAAAGTTGATTTTGTGCCCCGGCACGTAGGCGTGACCCATGCCTTTTTCGCTATACAACTGGTGATCGCGATGGTCGTCATCGATAATCATCGTGCCGTGCGAGCCGAGCAGTTCAACACGATCCGATTGGCCGAGTATCGGGTAATTCGCCGGCAGCGCGTAGCTAATGCCGAGGTTGATCACCGCGCCGTCGGCCAGTGTCATGATTGCCCACGTCACGTCATGCACGTTAAAGCCGGCCTCTTTGAAAATGCCGTGCTGCGCGCGCGCGATCACTTCCACCGGCGGATTGCCCTCGTTGTACCACAGCATCAAGTCAACAAAATACGTGAGCACGTCCACCACCGGTGTCGCTTCCGGGTTGCGTTTGAGGATTTCAAAGGCCTGTGCCCGTGTGTTATAGACGCGCGCGGTGCCGCCGGAGATTTTGCCGAGATGCCCATCCAACACTTGCTGTTTGGCGCGCGCAAAACAGCGCTTGAAGCGGCGGATGTAGCCGATGCGCAGATCGCCTTGGGTTTTTGCCACCGTGGCGAGGATTTGATCGGCATCGGCGAGGGTGAGGCCCAGTGGCTTTTCCATCAGCACGGGCTTGCCGAGTTCCAGCGCCTGACACACTGGCTCGACGTGTTCGTGCTCCGGCGTGGAAACGATCACTGCATTCACTTCCGGTCGCGAGATCATCTCGTAATTGTTGGTGGAGTAGACATCCGCGCCGGTTTTTTCCGCCAGCGCACGCGCGTTGTCCGGATTCAGGTCGGATATTGCGAGAAATCCCACCGAGGGATGGCGCGCCGCCAGCCGTGCGCGCAGGCTACCGATGCGCCCCGCGCCGATCACCGCTATCCCCAGTTCCTTGCGCTTCATGTACCGCTCTCCGTAATGTTTTAGGTGGTTGTTTGCGTTATTCGGCTTTGATATTCGCTGCTTTGATTACTTTGCCATAACGATCGATTTCGCGCCGCAGGTGCGCCGCCAGTTCCGCGGGCGTATTGCCGACGAGTTCAGCGCCTTCGCTGGTCATGAAATCGCGTATCTCGGAATGTTTTAGCGCGGCCATGGTTTCGTTGTACAGTTTGTTGATGATGGCGGGCGGCGTGCCGGCGGGCACGAACATCGCGTACCAGTTCGCTGAATCGAATCCGGGATAGATGGAATCCAGCGTCGGCAAATTCGGTGTGGCGGTGGTGCGCTTGGTTGAGGTAACCGCCAGGCCGCGTACTTTGCCGGAGCGCACATGCGGCAGCGCGGTGACCGCGCCGCTGAAAGTGAAATCGGTTTCACCGCCAATCAGCGCGGCGATGGACGGCGCGCCGCTGCGATACGGTATATGCGTCACGCTGATGCCGGCGGCCTGCTTCAACATTTCAATCGCGATGTGATTGGCGGAACCCGCGCCGCTGGAGCCGCCATTGAGCTTGCCCGGATTTTTTTTGGCGAGTGCCACGAATTCCTGCACCGTGCGCGCGGGCACGCTCGGATGCACCATCAGGTATTGCGCGGCGAACGAAATCTGGCTGATCGGCGCAAAATCCTTGACCAGATCAAACGATATTTTTTTCACCAGCATCGCGCTGACCGCGATCTGCGAGGTGGCGAACAAAATCGTATAGCCGTCCGCCGGCGCGCGCACCACCAGTTCCGCGCCGATCAGGCCGGACGCGCCGGGGCGATTGTCGATTACAAACGGCTGCCCCATGCTTTCGGTGAAACGTTTGCCGATCAGCCGTGCCTGGGTGTCGCTGCCGCCGCCGGGGGCGGTGGGCACTACGATGCGTGTGGTTCTGGCAGGATAGTTCTGCGCCTCTACCGCTGACGACAGAATGGTGGTGACGAGAATCGCCGCTACCGCAGTGGTGTGGGCGTTACGTACTGAACGTGGCGATAGTAAAAATGGCGGTTGCATGGGTGTTGCCGGGCTCCGGAATCAATGCGCTGAACACGCATTGTAGCGGGCCGCGTGCAACACCGGTGCATCACGCGGCTTTGCGCGGCAGCGCCGGCGTTTCGTCCGGGATTACGATTTCCACGCAGGCGCGTTGAATATTCAAAAACGGCGCTGAAATCAACTTGCGGCCTTCGGCGGCATGCCATACGTCGGCGTTGGTCAAAGCCATGAATGCGCCGGCGTTGTTGAGGTAATCCGTGACGCGCGAGCCCGGCAATAACGTACCTTCCGCTTGAATCCGGAATCCGTTCGCCAGCACGGTGAGTTTTCTGCGTTGTTCGTTTTGCGCCGCCATGGGTACCGCCTCCGACATTCAAGTTATGTTTTCCGCTGCGCAACCCGCAGGCCGGTGATGCGGGCGCCTGAGGATGCGTTGAGAACAGGGGGTAGTGTAAATTGTTGCGGAGCAATAATTGTAAAATATTGGTAAATTAGCAGTTAAAGAACAACAGGTTACTGGTGGTGTGCCAGTCGGCACCGGAATCCACAGCGCGCCGCGTCGGGTTGTTCATTCCACGTCCTATTTCAAGTCATTGTTTTTATTGATTATTTTTTATTCCGGCGGAACGGGTTTTACGCTGGATAAACGCCTCCATCATGCGCTTCGGTTCATCGGTGCGGCGTGATTCGACACACGCGCGGATGCCGGCCCAGATGCCGTCCTCGACGGGCAGCCGCTCCCAGTCGCGCAACAACTGCTTTTGCAGGCGCATCACACGGGGACCGCCGAGCAATATCGAAGTGATCCATTTTTCCA
>CAMDDY010000043.1 GCA_945893125.1 Bordetella parapertussis | reverse complement strand
GGCTTACAAAATTCTCATCATGGGCGCGTCATACGGCTCGCTGCTCGGCACCAATCTCGCGCTCGCCGGGCACAACGTTGACCTCGTGTGTCTGCCCGCCGAAGCGGATTTGATTAACAGCGTAGGCGCCGTCGTGCGTATGCCGGTTCGTGGGCGCGAAGGCTTGGTGGAAATTAACTCCAGGTCATTGCCGGGCAAAATGGCCGCTGGTGGTACGACCGCCTTCAACCCCGCCGACTACGACCTGGTCTCGCTCGCGATGCAGGAGCCGCAATACCGCTCACCCGGCGTGCGTGAGTTGCTCGACGCCGTGGCCAAATCGAAAAAGCCCTGCATGTCGATCATGAACATGCCGCCGCTACCGTACTTGAAGCGCATCAAATCCATCGACGCCAATGCCATCCGCGATTGCTACACAGAGGCGGCGGTGTGGGATAGCTTTGATCCCGCGTGCATGACGCTGTGCAGCCCCGACGCGCAAGCCTTCCGCCCGCCCGAAGACAAAGTCAACGTGCTGCAGGTGCGCCTGCCCACCAATTTCAAATCCGCGAGTTTCGATTCTGAAGCGCACAACACCATTTTGCGCACCCTCGAAAAAGATGTCGATGCTTCGCGCTTTGAAGTGGACGGCGCCAAAATCGAACTGCCGGTGAAACTGCGCGTGCATGCCTCGATGTTTACCCCGCTGGCGAAATGGAGCATGTTGCTGGCGGGCAACTACCGCTGCGTGCAAAAAGACGACATGCGCCCGATCAAGGACGCGGTGCATAGCGACCTCGAACCCTCGCGCGCGGTCTACGATTGGGTGAAGAAGCTGTGCGTGTCGCTGGGGGCAAACGAACGCGACCTGGTGCCGTTTGAGAAATACGCCAATGCCGCGCTGTCGCTCGGTAGCCCGTCCTCCGCCGCGCGCGCGCTGGCCAACGGCGCGCCCAACATCGAACGCGTCGATCGCCTGGTGCAGACTATTGCCAAGGCCAAAGGCATGCAGTTGGATGTGGTGGATCAGACCGTGGCGCTGGTGGATGGGTGGGTTGCGAAGAATCGGGCGCAGGCAAAGTAAGACAAAAATTTTGCTGCGTAGCGTAGCTACGTAGGGCGGGAGCCATCCCGCCTTGGGTGGTAACGCACGGGAAGCGGCGGGATACGCTGCGCTCCTCCCGCCCTACGGGGTGTTTTACGCCGCGCGTATTCCCGCATCGCGCATTACCTTTCCCATGCGTGTCATTTCAGATTTGACCTTTGCGCCATGTTTTTCCGGCGTGCTGCCGGCTGTCCCGGCTTCTCCAGACGGGGCGCGAACGTGCAATCCGCTGTTCATCTGAACTTGACAGTATGCCCGATGTGCATACAATGTATTTATGATTAAGTTCGAATGGGATGCCGTCAAAGCGACTTCCAATAAGAAGAAGCATGGCGTGTCCTTTGAAGAGGCGCAGTCTGTTTTTTACGACGAGTTTGCCGTGCAATTTTTTGATGAAGATAATGCCACGGCAGAAGAGCGATTTTTGATTCTGGGCTTTAGTGATGAAGCTCGCCTTTTGATAGTCTGTCATTGCGAGCGCGATGAAGGCAGCATCATCCGAATCATCTCCGCAAGAAAAGCGACGAAAACCGAAAGGAAGCATTACCCAGGAGTCAAATCATGAAAGCCGAATACGATTTGTCAAAGATGAAGTCTCGTAAGAACCCTTATGCGGCGAAGCTTAAAAAGTCAGTCACCATGCGATTGAGTGAGGACGTAATTGATTATTTCAAGCAAATGGCCGAGGAAAAAGGCGTTCCTTACCAAAGCCTTATCAATCTCTATTTGAGGGATTGTGTTTCAAGCCACAAGAAAATTGATATTGCCTGGCGAGCAACGCCCTGATTGCGCTCATGCGGCGCTGCCTCTGGTTCGCCGTACCGCGTGACCAGTAGTGCACGATGACTACCGCTCGTTTAGTCCGCGCGTATCCCCGCATCGCGAATCACCTTGCCCATGCGCGCCATTTCGGATTTAACCTTGGCTGCGAGTTCATCCGGCGTGCTGCCTACCGTTTCGGCGCCGATGGCAAGATAACGTTCGCGCGCTTCGGCGGTTTGCAGATAGCGCACGCTGTCGCGATTCAGCCGGGTGATGATGGCTGCGGGTGTTTTTGCGGGCGCAAAAAAACCTGTTGTGGATATCGACTCATAACCCGGCAAGCCGGATGCGGCGACCGTCGGCAATTCAGGCACCAGCGCCGAGGGCTGCGAACTCGCCACGGCCAGCGCGCGCAGCCGTCCCGATTTCACCAGCGGTGTGACTGACGATGCGGTGGCAAACATAAGTTGCACTTGTCCGCTGATCAGCGCATTCACTGCCGGGCCGTTGCCGCGATAGCCGATGCCGAGCATATCCGCGCCGGTCATCGATTTGAATAGTTCCGCTGCGAGGTGATTGGCGCTGCCCGCCGAACCCATCGCGTAATTCAATTCACCCGGACGCGTTTTCACCAGCGCGATCAAGTCCTTCACCGATTTCACCGGCAGCGCGGGATGCACCACCAGCACGGTGGGTGAAGTCACCACCAGCGTGATCGGCGAAAAGTCACGCACCGGATCGTAGGGCACGCTTTTCCGCACAAACGGTTGCAGCCAGAAGGTGCCGGCGTAGATCAGCAGCGTGTGGCCGTCGGGTTTTGCGCGCGCAACCACTTCGCCGGGAATCACACCGCTGGCGCGATTGTCGATGATGACTTGCTGCCCGAGCGCGGGTGTGAGGCCCGTCGCGAGGATGCGCGCGGCGACATCCTGACTGCCGCCAGCTTCGGCGGTGACGATGCGGATGGGGCGGTCGGGGTAATTTTGCGCGACCGCCGTCGCTGCCGTGAACGACAGCAATGCGGTGCAGGCAAGCGATCGCATCACCACCCGCGTGGTTCGTCCTTCAAAAACGCCATGCCGGCCAGCGCTTCGGAAATTTTGCCGCGTTCGATTTCGCCTAACGCGCGCACCGGCGGACGCGGCGTGCCGCAAGGCCGGCCCATCACCGCCATCGCAGCCTTGATGCCCGCGAGGCCATCTTTTAATCCGGATTCCCCAGCGTTTTTCAGTAGGTGATGCAACTCGGCGATTTGTTCGGAGGCGCCGCGTGCTTCGACGAATTTTTCCTGCTGGCACAAATCGTAAACCTGCTTCACCAATTTGGGCGCGATGCACGCGAGAGAGGCAAACAAGCCCGAGCCGCCCAGCGCATAAGCCGACACCGGATAGTCCTGTCCGGCGAGCAACTGAAAGTCCGGGCGCTTGGGGCCGCTCTGGCACATCACTTCTTCCATGAACACAAAATCGAGGCACGCATCGACCACGCCATGCAGGTTGGGAATACGGTCGATGAGTTGCATCACGATCTCGGTGGAGAGCGTGGCGCCGACGGACTCCACCTGCGGGTTGCACACGTAGAACGGCAATTTCACCGCAGTGCCGATGCGCGTGAGATGTTCAACGATCATCGACGCTTTCGGATGCCAGAAGTACGGCGGATGCGACACGATGGCCGCAGCACCCGCTTTCTCGGCGAACAGCGCGCGCCCCACGGCAATGGCGGTGCCCGCGTCGCTGATATGCACGATCACCGGCACGCGACCTTTGACGTGCTTGATGGCGAACGCGATGATTTCGCGCAACTCAGGATCGCGCAGGCTCATGTCCTCGCCCTCGGGCATGGGTACGGCCAGTGCTTCCGCGCCGTTTTTCAAATGAAATTCGAGGATCTTCGCGTAGAGATCGTAGTCGATGCTTTGATCGGCCTTGAACGGCGTGATGGGGGAGTGGACGAGTCCGGGATTGAATTTTGGCATTGCGGGAAATCCTGTAATAAGTCAGTGGCTGATTTTCACGGATGCAAACAGAGTTAACCCCTACCATCATTCCCGCGAAGGCGGGTATCCATAAGCCGTTTCAATCGGCACTGTGTTATGGGTTCCCGCCTTCGCGGGAACGACAGTTGGGGTTTAATCTGCGTTCATCTGCGAAATCTGTGTCAAAAAGATGTTTGAATTTAAACCAGACTTACCAACCAATAGGCTCGGTCTGCAGAATATTAAGTTCTTCGAGTTGCTGGCGCAGGAAGGCGATGCGTTCCTTGGTCGCGGTCGGCAGCGGCGAGCGCGTGGGGCCGACGGCGCGGCCCATCAGGATCATCGCGCCTTTGAGCGACGACGGGTACTGTTCCTTGAACACATTCCATAGCCGCGAAATCTTGAATTGGCATACACGCGCGGTCGCCCAATCGTGCGCTTCGAGCGAGGCGAAAAATTGGTTGCACAGGTTCGGCGCAATCGCGCCCGACGACGAGAACGAGCCGCACGCGCCCAGCGGATACGACGCCAGCAGGTGTTCGACGCCCATGATGATGGCGAAGCCGGGGCGCATTTTCAGCGCCACGCGGGAGATTTCCAAATACTTCTGGCTGTGAAAGCTCGCGTCTTTCATGCCGATATAGTTGGGCAGGCGTTCGATCAGCCGCGCGGTGAGCTCGCCGGTGAACTCAACGCCTTCGCCGTTGCGCCACGGCGAGTTGTAGGTCAGCATCGGCAGCGACGTCGCGGTGGCGATGCGCACGATGGAATCAAAAATTTCATCCTGCGACGGGCGGCGGCAGTACGGCGAAATGGTGAGCAGCATATCCGCGCCGATTTTTTCGGCATGGCGCGCGATGTCGAGCGAATCTTCTTCACTCAGCGTGCCGGTAAAAATGGAAACAGGCACGCGTTTGTTGACCGTTTTCACCGCGATTTCCGCGCCGAGCTTGCGCTCCGCGATGGTGAGGTTGAGGGACTCCGCCTTGTGATGCGGCCACGCAATCGCGGGCGCGCCGTTACGCACATGAAAATCCACCATCTTCGCGAAGCCGTCGCCGTCGAAACTGAAATCGTCTTTCATCGGCGTTACCGGCGCCTGCATCACGCCTTTCAATTTAATCGGGGTCAGCATAGTGCCTCCATGGGCATATTAAATTATTCAATAAAAACAAATACTTACAATAAATTACTTTACCAGTCCCAAGTCACTCATAACGGATCGGGTACTGTTGTATTCCGCTTCGAGATATTTTGCAAATTCGCGGTTGCGTAAAAAACGCGAGGCGAGGTTGTTGTTGTCCAACTGTTTTTTCCAGTCGTCGGCGGTGGTGGTTTTACTGATGGCGTCTTCCCAAAAGGCAATCTGCGTGGGCGTAATGCCTTTCGCGCCGAAGATGCCGCGCCAGTTTGAAATGCCCGTCGCGTCGATGCCCTGCTCGCGCATGGTCGGCACATTCGCGAGGCTACCACCGACCCTTTGCGGCGCGGTCACGCCGAGCATGCGCGCGTTGCCCGCCTGCACCTGCGGCAGCGCGGCGCTTACCGACGACACCACGGCCTGTATGTGCCCGCCGATCACTGCGGTCAGCGACTCGGCGTTGGTCTTGAACACCACCACTTTCAATTTCTTCGGATCGATGCCCGCCGAACGCATCGCCTGCGCCGCCGCCAGGTGATTCGGCCCGCCGCGCGCCACCACGCCGAACGACAGCGATTCCGGGTCGGCGCGCAACCGCTCCACCATGTCGCGCATCGATTTCATCGGCGAGTTTGCGGCGACCGTGATCACGCTGTAATCCACCAGCAGCAGCGCCAACGGCGTGAAATCAGCGTAGTGCAACGGCGTGATGCCGGCGATCTGGTTGGTGAATATCGTCGCGGTGGCGTAGAGCAGGTAGTGCGCATCATTAGGATGCTGATTCAGATGCACCACCGCAAGACTCTGATTGCCGCCGGGTTTGTTGTTGACCAGCAGCGGGGTTGTTACGAGTTTTAGTTCCTGCAATGATTTTTGCATCAGCCGCGCGTTGGCGTCGTTGATGCCGGAAGCGCCGGTGGGCACGATGATCTCAACTGCTTTGTCGGGACGCCATACGGGTTGGCTCCATGCGATGGTCGCATGAAGGAGCACGCACAGCGCAAGCAGTGGACGAAACAGCATGATTACCACAGCGGCTTGCGCAAACTGCCGACTTCATCCACCACGGGCCATCCCGGTCGCGCGCCCAGCAGCTCGTAATACCGCGTCGCCAGCGCCAGATCCTGCAACGCCGAACCCACCGACTTGAATACGATCATGCCCTGATCGGGGATGGAGGCCGCGCCGGTAACGATCTGCCCCAGCGTCGCGCGTTTGGCGTCCGGCACGGCGCCGGCTTTAACCGCCTGATGCAATTCGCCGGCTTCTTCGAGCGCGTGCAGTGTATCCACCACCACCAGGCTTGCGTCGCGAAAACATTGCACATCGGTCTCGGCGTACTGTTTGCGCGTGTTGCCCACCGCGCACAACAAGCGGCAATCGGCGAGCCATTTGCCGTAAAGGATGGGTTCGGGCGTGCGTGCGCTGCTGGCGGAGGCGACGATTTTTTTGCCGCGTACTGCGGCTTCGACGCTATCCACCGGTGTTACCGGCACGCCAAGCCGTAGGGTCATCTCAACCGCGAAGCGTTCGCGATTCGCCGTGGTGGGGCTGTAGACCGCCACGGCATCCAGTTTGTATACGGATGCCAGGCACTCCAACTGCTTTTGCGCCTGATTGCCGGAGCCGATCACGCCCGCCGTTACCGGGCCATCAATGGCGACCTTGCGCGCGATCACGCCGCTGCATGCGCCGGTGCGCAGATCGGTAATCAATTGCCCATCCAGCATCGCCAGCAGTTCGCCGTCCTTCAGGCGGTAGAGCGTCACCACGTAGCGCGTGCCCACGCCCTTGATGCCGTGATACGCCTTTATTGCCGCGTAGCCGGATTCCGGATCGGAGGCGAATAAAATGCGCATCGAACCCGCTTCAAAATCCGTCACGAACTTGGGCGATACCGAGGTGCGCCCGCCGGCTTCGCGTGCAAACGCGCCTTCGAGCAGATCGATGGTGTCCGGCATGCTTAACACGCCGTTCAACGTTTCATATCCCAATAGTACGGCCATGCGGTTCTCCAATGGGTTGTCGCTAGAATAGCAGACATGAACCCGCCGGGTCAGGCACGCGCACGACATTGCACTTTCCCCGTTCGCGCGATACATTGTTCCAGTGTACCCACGCCAGTTTCTGCTAGCCGATGAAGGAGTCGTTCCCATGCTGCAATCACGGTCGATGTTCCAGAAAATCTGGGACAATCATACGGTCACCAAAGATGAACAAAGCGGCGAAGTGCTGCTTTTCGTCGACCGGCTGATACTGACCGACACCTCGTCGTTTCATGCGTTTGATCATCTGCGCGCCGAGGGTTACAAGGTGCGCCATCCGAAAAAAATCTTCGGCGAGCCGGATCACTTCGCCGCCAGCCGCGGCCCTACGCTGGCCGATATCGCCGACGACGAGCGCCGTGAACTGATCAGCGCACTGGGCGAAAACTGCGCCGAGTTCGGCCTCACACATTTTGGCCTGGGCGACGCGCGCATGGGCATCTCCCACGTGGTCGCGCCGGAACAGGGCATCACGCTGCCGGGTTTGTTATTGTTGTGCGGCGATTCGCATACCTCGACGCATGGCGCGCTGGGCGCGCTGGCGTTTGGCATCGGCGGGCAGACCGGGCACATCATGGCGACACAATGTATCTGGCAGCGTCCGCTGAAGAACATGCGCGTGTGCGTCGAAGGCGTGCGCGCGCCGGGCGTGGCGGCCAAGGACGTGATACTCGCCATCATCCATCGTCTCGGCCCGGCCGGCGGCTTTGGCCATGTGGTCGAGTATGCGGGTTCGGCGATCCGCGCCATGAGCGTCGAAGAACGACTCACCGTGTGTAATATGTCGATCGAGGCCGGCGCGCGCAGCGGCATGGTGGCGCCGGACGACACCACCATCGCCTACATCAAGGGACGCCCGTACGCCCCCACTGGCGCGGCGTGGGACAAGGCGGTGGCGTATTGGAAGACACTGCCCTCGGACGCGGATGCGCGCTTCGATCACGAACTCACGCTGGATGCGGGCACGCTGTCGCCAATGGTGAGTTGGGGCAACACCGCCGCCGATGTCGTGCCGGTCACCGGGCGTGTGCCCGACCCTGCTGATGAACCGAACGCCGACCGGCGTCGCAGCATGGAGCGCGCGCTCGACTATATGGGCCTCAAACCCGGCACGGCGCTGCGTGATCTGGCGGTCGATCAGGTGTTTATCGGTTCATGCACCAACGGGCGCATTGAAGACCTGCGCGCCGCTGCGGCGGTTGTCACGGTCGGTAGCCAAGGGACGGGCAAAGGTCGTAAGACGAAGATACCCGCGCTCGTGGTCCCCGGCTCGGGCCTGGTGAAAGCGCAAGCCGAGCGCGAAGGCCTGCATCGCATCTTCCTCGACGCGGGATTTTCCTGGGGCCATCCGGGTTGTTCTATGTGCGTCGGTACCAATGGCGACACGGTGGCGGCGGGCAAACGCTGCGTCTCCACCTCCAATCGCAATTTTGTCGGCCGCCAGGGCGCGGGGTCGCGCACACATCTGGCGAGTCCGGCCACTGCCGCCGCCTCGGCGCTGACCGGGCGCGTGACCGATGTGCGCGAATTCATGCAAGGGGGGCTGTGATGCAACCGTTTACCGTGCTCATCGCGATCGCCGCGCCCTATGATCGGCTGAACGTCGATACCGACCAGATATTGCCCGCGCGCTTTTTGCTCAAACGCCGCACCGATCCGCAGTATCCGACTTACCTGTTCCGCGATTTGCGCCTGAAGGCCGACGGCAGCGAGAACGCGGATTTTGTGTTGAATCATCCGGCGTATCGCGCGGCAAAAATTTTTGTCGGCAACGCCAACTTCGGCGGCGGATCCTCGCGCGAGGCCGCCGCCATTGCCTTTGATCGTTACGGTTTTCGCTGCGTGATCGCAGTGAATTTCGGCGATATCTTTTTTAACAACTGCGTGAAAAACGGCATTCTGCCGGTGCGTTTGCCCGACGCCACCACGGCGGCGTTGCGCAATCAATTGCATGCGAAGCCAGGCAGCACGCTCACGGTGGATCTGCCCGCGCAAACCGTGACCGACGTGGAAGGCAAGCAGCACGCCTTTGACATCGACGGCTTCAGCAAACGTTGTTTGATCGAAGGCGCGAGCCAGATTGATCTGACGTTGCGGCGGCTGGATGAGATCGAGGCGTTTGAGCGGCGCTACGCGGACACCATGAGTTGGGCTGATGTGCGTTAGATTTGACAGGAACGACAGACGGTCCGCAATACAATAAATTCCACAGGAGAAAATGAACATGGCACTGGCCAAACGCCCCACCACTCGTTTACGTGAACTGCTGGCCGCGCCCGGCGTGGTGATCGCGCCCGGTGTGGCTGATGCGCTGAATGCGCGCATGGTTGCGGCGGAAGGTTTCAACGCGATTTACATGACCGGCGGCGGCACTTCGGCGGTACGCCTTGGCATGCCAGATGTCGGTCTGCTCACGCTGCCGGAGATGGTCGACAACGCCGGGCGCATTGCCGACGCCAGCGGCTTGCCAGTGATTTCCGATGCCGACACCGGTTATGGCAATCCGCTGAATGTGCAACGCACGGTGATTGCCTATGAAAAAGCCGGTGTCGCCGGCATCCACCTGGAAGATCAGGAGTCGCCCAAGCGCTGCGGCCATTTGAGCGGCAAATCGCTGGTATCCACGGCCGAGATGTGCAACAAGATCAAGGCTGCCTGCGATGCGCGCCGGGATGATGATTTTTTTATCATCGCGCGCACCGATGCGCTCACCGTCGAAGGATTCGACGCCGCGCTGGAACGCGGCCGTGCGTACGAAGCCGCGGGCGCGGACATGATTTTTGTCGAATCCCCGCTCACCATGGAACACCTCACGGCGATACCCGAGGCGTTCAAGGTGGGCACGCTGTTTAACATGGCGTCCAGCGGCAAGACGCCGTTTCTGCACAAGGACGAACTCTCGAAGCTCGGCTTTAAGCTCGCGATTTATCCCAACTTCGCCATCCTGTCCGCGATCCCGGTGGTGCGGCGCTTTTTGCGTGAGTTGCGCGACAAAGGCACGGTCGAGCATCTCACCAAGGACATGGCGACGTTCACCGAATGGTTTGATATCGTCGGCATGGACAGCGTGAAAGCGCTGGAGGAGAAATATGGCCTGCCGGAAGAAAAACGTGCGCGTTATTAAACGGGGCACACACGCGCTGGCAGGTCTGACGTTGCTTGCGGCCGGTGCCGCGTTTGCGCAGGGCTATCCCGCCAAAACCATACGCGTGGTGGTGCCCGTCGCCGCCGGCGGCACCGGCGACATGCTGGCGCGTTTCGTGGCCGACCGCTTGACCGATGCGTTCAAGCAGCAGGCAGTGGTTGAAAACCGCGCCGGCGCCAATGGCATCATCGGCACCGAGATCGTGGCCAAGGCGCCGCCCGACGGTTACACCATCGTGGTGGCTTCCGCCGGCAACATCGCCATCAATCCCGGACTCTATGGCGCCAAGCTGCCGTTCGATCCCGAGCGCGATCTCGCGCCGGTCACGCAGGTGGCCAACACCACGCAGATTCTCATCATCCATCCCTCGGTACCCGCGAAAACCGTGAAGGAGTTGATCGGTCTCGCGAAGGCCAGTCCGGGCAAGCTCGACTACGTGAACGCCGGCAACGGCTCGACGCCGCATCTGAACATGGCGCTGTTCGCCAGCATGGCGGGTATCAAACTGAATGGCATCGTCTACAAGGGCAGCACGCCGGGGCGCGTCGCGGTTGTGGCGGGCGAGACGCCGTTGATGGTGGACGGGTTGATGCCGTCCATGCCGCTGATCCAGAGCGGGCGCTTGCGCGCGCTGGGCGTCACCTCGCTCAAACGTTCACCAGCGATGCCCGACGTGCCCGCGATCGCGGAGACCGTGCCGGGTTATGTCGGAGAAATCTGGTATGGCGTGCTGGCGCCCGCAAAAACGCCCAGCGACATCGTGAGCCGGTTAAACAGTGTCATCGTAACGGCGCTGAAACAACCGGACGCGACCGCGCGTTTTGCCAGGCAAGGCGCCGATGTGGTCGCCAGCACGCCGGCGGAGTTTGGCGACTTCATCAAGCGCGAAATCGTCAAATGGGCGCGGGTAATTAAAGAGGCGGGCGCGAAAGTCGATTGACCACGGCACTACGGTTAGCCCGCGCCATCCTCAGTTATTGACGCCCAGCGTCTTGCGCAAATCCGCCAACGCATCGTTGCGCGTGCGCTTCGAGCGCGGCGTGCGCTGACCGATGGGCACATTTTCGATTTCCGGCAGGACTTTCACCGCCACCATCACCGGCCCCGGCTCCGACAGAATGCGGCCGATGGAAACCGTAAACGATTCAAGGTTGGTAAAGGCGTGCGCCGACGGGTAACCGCAGCCCTTGGCAATCGTGTCGTACGCCATCGTTTTGGCGTTGGGCACCGGCTGGCCGCCGGTGGTGGCGTAACATTCGTTGTCGAGCAGCAGGTGATAAAAATTCTTTGGCTTTTGCTCGGCGATCATTGCCAGCACGCCGAGGTTCATCTGTATGTCGCCCTCGGAGTCGAACAACACGATTTTGCGATGCGGCTGCGCCAGCGCGAGTCCCAAGGCGAACGAGGCATGGCCGCCCATCGCCGGATCGCCGAGCGGCAGATCGCGTTCCCGCTCGGTGCTGATTTTTTCCCATTGGCGCGTGGCGCGCCCTGAGATCACGATGGCATCACCGCGATGCGGGTGAAATGCCTTTAACACATCATCCATTTTTAACATTTCAGTCTCCTAGCGGTTAAAGCCGTGGTACTCGTCACCGACCAATATCGCGGCCGGCTGCCGCGTGCGTTGCGCGTCCGCGAACGCGATCGAAATGCGCGGTGCGTCTTCGCTGTTCTCGACCAGATAAAACGGCACTTGAAATGCATGCAAAAACGGCTCGGTCCAGGTCGCGGCGGAGTCCTTGTTGACGCCGTGACGCGTGTAGCCGCGGTAACCCACGATCAGCACCACGGGAATGTTCATGTCTTTCACCCAGCCGCGCATCGAATCGCCCGCTTCCATCAGGCCGGTGTTCTGGATCAGGATCACCGGCTTGCCACCGCCGATATGAATGCCGGCCGCGCACGAAAACGCCAGCCCCTCGCGCGGTACCGTCACCAATGTCAGTGTAGGCTCGGCCTTCATCAGCGTGTAGAGCCAGTTGGTTTCGCTGTCCGGCAGCCACACCACATGCGTGATGCCGTTTTTTTTCAATTCAGCCAGAACGATTTCCGGACTGAGGCTTGCTTCTTCGGACATAAGGTCTCCCTGATGAGTGGTGAGATGGCAGAAGTGATTTTTACCATATTCCCGGCGCGCGGGCGCAGGGGTGATCAAAATACGGTTTTCAATCCATGGTGTGAGATTCAAAGGCGTAACACCACCACCGTCATTCCGGCGCAGGCCGGAATCCCGTGGGTAATCAACGCCGAAGGCGCAAGAATCAGATGCTTCGCATGTGTGAACAAACTGGATTCCGGCCTGCGCCGGAATGACGGGAGAGGGGGCGGGCGTAACTACCCGGAAGTGTGTTCCGCCAGCAGCGCGGAAATATTCGCAATGGATCCCGGCTGTTCAAAATGGCGCGCTGTATCGAACAGCGTCTTTGCCTGGTCCGCGCCAAGTACCGGCTTGGCCAGCCCGTCGAACTTCACTCGCAAATCGTCCCAGCTCATGGGGCTATCCGGGTGGCCGATCACGATGTCGGTATCGGCGTGCAACTGTTCGCCATCGGCGAGGTACACATCCAGATGCGCCGAGTGCGGCGGTTGTCCCTCCACGGCTTCCAATTCGACCACCGGCACGATGTCCATCACGGCGGCATCGTGCATTTTTGCATCGGTGAAATCCGTAGCCACCACCGCATGACCGCACAGCGCCAGCGCGATGCAAAATGGCACGCTGAATTTTCCTTCGAGCGGCGTGCGGGGCGCGAGCTTGCCGGCGGTGATCAGTGCGTTGGGATGCACCTTCGCATGCACGCGCTTCACCGTGCGTCCGGCGATGCGGGCGACCAGTGTGCGCGCCGCCTGCGTGGAGGCTTGCGTCGCGCGGCAACTGGCGTAGGGCTTGAAGGCGTTGGTGAGAATTTCCCAGCTTTGATCGAAATCCAGCGGTAGCGGTTCGACGTCATGATCCTGGATAAAGACATCAAGCAGTGTTGCTTGGTGCGCGGCTCTTTTGCGTGGCGTTTTGTCCAGTTCACCCAGTTCATACAAGTGTGTCGCGGCAACAAAACCATCCGCCGCCAGTTGTGCTGCCAGTATGCCGTCCATCGCCGCTTTGCCCGCGTGAAACGGTTTGCCGTGCGTGCCGAAGGAACCCACCAGTCCGCCCGCCGTTGTGGCGGCCACGCCGAGCGCGTAGCCGACTTGCTGCGCATTCAATTTCATCAAAACGGCAGCGGCTGCCGTCGCACCCATGCGGCCAACGATGGAAGTCGGGTGCAGGCCGCGCCGTTGCAGACTGCGTCCGACGCCCATCACATAGCCGCCGCCGAGTTTGCACATCACTTCATAACCGGTGATGACTGCTGCCAGCGTGTCGCGCTCTTCAACGCCGTGGTGTTCAGCCATAGCCAGCGCGGCCGACCAGCAGCACGCGCTTGGATGTCCCGCGCCGCCGGGATGTGTGTCGTCGAAATCCATCGCGTGCGCCATGGCGCCATTGGCGAGTGCTGCCAGCGCGGGCGTGGTTTGCCCGCCCATAACAATGCGCGCGTTACCCGATGCATTCCAGCGCTGGATCGTGGCGCGCACCGGACGCACCGGCGCATCGTTGTGCGCGCCGACCGCTACGCCGAGAAAATCCACCAGCGCGCGCTTCGCGGCGTCGATCACCTCGCCGGGGAATTTACGCGTGGTGGTGCCGGCGATGTAATCGACGAGTTGCTGATTGCGCGTGATCTGCGCCACGAATTATTGTGTAACTATATGTTTTTATTGATAATTTTTAATATCTCTGCAGTGCTTCCCGCAGGAACACCGGCAGGTCGGTCACCGGCGGGCGGCAGCCCGGCACCGCGTACATCATGTCGCCGACAAAGCCGCGGTGATACGCGGTGTGGTGATACAGATGCAGCAGCATTTCGGCTTGCGACATGCTGACCACGTTGCCGCCGATCAGTGTGATCGGGCGGCGGTCGGCCAGCGTTTCGTCGGTTTGTTTGTCGCTCCACTGCTCGTACCATTTGTCGATGGCCTGCTGCGCCTTCCACCATTCGTCCAGCGTGGGCGACTCTGCGGTGTTGCGCGCGCTCATGCCGTGATCGCGGCCCTCCAGGTGCGCCTGCCAGATGAGGTCGATGATGGTGATATGGTTCATCGTGTGTACCATGTTTTTGAAGAGGCTTTTGCGCTCCTTCATCGCCTCGCCGGGCGGCAACGCGGCGAGAGCGTCGTACCAAACCTTGTTCGACCAGGTGTTGTAGCGCGTGAGCATACGGGCGGTTTTGGCGGGGATCATGGCGGCATTCTCCGGAGGATAGGAAGGCGCATCATAATCGGTATCCGCTCAATTCGGCGCGGCACGCACGCCCTTTTGCCCGGTTTTTTCTATCGATTTTTGCACGATGCCGGCGGCCTTCGCCTCGTTGACCAGTTGCGTGAGCCTGCTTTTTGCTTCGGGCGACCAGCCTTTGGCGGTGGATATCGCAAACGCCACCGTATCGAATACGCCTATGAGTTTTGACCCCGGAAGTCGATCCGCGATGCGCTGCACGCTGTCGGTCCCCGTGGCATACAGATCAATCTTGCCGTCGCGTAGCATCTCGGTCGCGACGTTGGCGTCGCCGGCCAGCCGCACCAGCTCCGCGGATTTCAGCCGCGGGGTCAGGAACGCATCCGCCGAAGCGTTGCGCGGCACGCCGATTTTCACGCCGGCTTTGTCCACTTGATCGGGGCCGGAGAATTCACGCCCTGGCGCGGCAAGAAACACGTAGTCGATCAGAATTACATCCGGCATAAAATCCACCAGCTTCGCCGCCAGCGGGTTTCTGCCGGTAACAATGATGTCCCACTCGCCCTTGCCGAAACTCGCGGTATAAGCCGCGGCGCCCGAGTAGACTAGCGGCTCGAACGGCACGCCGAGTTTGTCCGCAATGAATTTGCCGAGTTCAGCCGAAATGCCGGTGGCGCTGCCGTCGGGCGCGCGCGCATATAACGTCGCGTTCGAACCGTTGATGCCGACGCGCAGTTTTCCGGTGGGAACGATTTCGCTGTTGATGTTGGTTTGTGCCATGGTGTCGGCTGCGATTGCAACGGCGAATGCCCCTGCGGCCAACGCCTTGAGCGCATTGCGACGTTCGATCATTTCAGTCTCCTGGTTTGTGTGGCACTTGAGTGTCAAAAAACTAGGCGGTCTTCGCCGCTTGTTGCCGCCAGCCCGCGTCCATGATGGTCGAGCGCCAGTTGGTACGCCGCTCAGTCGCCGGGTAATCGCCGGTGGCGCAGTGGATCGAGCAACGGTTGTCCCAGATCACCACGTCGCCGCGCTGCCATTGGTGGCGATAATCGCCGTCGGGGCTAGCCGTGCGCCGCGCAAGATCAGCGATCACGGCGTCACTTTCGGCCGGTTCGAAACCCGAAATACTGATGATCTGGCCATCGTTGAAATACAGCGACTTGCGGCCGGTTTCGGGGTGTGTCGCAATCAGCGGATGCACCGCGGCCGCGCGGTCGCGCTCGGAATCTTCCATCCGTTCTTGCTGCCGCTTGAGCCGGCCGCCGTAGATGTGCGCCGCCGTGCGGCCTTCGAGCTTTTGTTTTAATTCATCCGGCAGCGCGTCGTAGGCCGCGTACGAATTCGAGAACAGCGTATCGCCGCCGACACTCGGCACATTCACCGCGTACATGCCCGTGGCCTTGGCGGTGATGTAGTCGTAGCTGGTGTCGGTGTGCCACACGTTGCCGATGCGCACCAGCAAGGGCGAGGCGGTTTTGCTTTCTTCGCCGGTTTTCATATTGATGATGCGATTGTCCATTAGCATCAGGTTGGGGTAGCGCGGGTGATGCGCTTTCTTCGTCATGTGCGGTTTTAATTCGCCGAAGCGCGAACTGAAGGCCATGAAGTCTTCTTCGTTAAGGTCTTGCCCGCGAATCACGATGACGATGTGATCGAGAAACGCCTGATACACCGTGCGGAACGTGGCGTCGTCCATGGTTTTGACGTTAACGCCTTCGATTTGCGCGCCGATTTTCGGTGCGGCGGGGATGATTTTTATCATGATGATTTTTCCTTGTTCATGTCAACAATAACATGGCGATCAGCCTTCAAGCCGCACGCCGGCCGCCTTGATGATCTTGCTGAACTTCGCGGTCTCATTACGCATGTAATCCACCATCGCTTCCGGCGTGCTGGGCGCGGGTGTGTTGCCCGCGGCCTGAAAACGCGCCACCGTGTCGGCGTTTGCCAGCGCCTTATGCAGTTCGCCGTTCAGGCGCATCACCCGTGCGCGGGGTGTTTTTGCCGGCGCAACGATGCTGTACCACGTCACCACTTCGTAGCCCGGCCAGGTTTCCGTCAGCGTTGGCGTGTCGGGCGTGAGTTGCGACCGCGCGGGTCCGCAAGTGGCGAGCAACGTCAGCCGGCCTGTTTTCACATGCGGCAGCGCCGACGCCATGCTGTTAAACAACAGATGAATCTGCCCGCCCACCAGATCCGCAATCGCCGGCACCGCGCCCTTGTAGGCCACGTGCCGGATATCGATGCCGGTCAACATTTTCAATTGCTCGCCGCCCAGATGCGCGGTGCTGCCCATGCCCGCCGAGCCAAAATTAAGATAGCCCGGTTTGGCCTTGGCCGCCGCGACGAGATCAGCCACCGTCTTCGCCCCCGCCGAGGGATGCGCGACCAGCGCGAACGGGCTGATCGCGACCATGCTTACTTGGGCGAAGTCGCGGATCGGATCGTACGGTATGGTTTTATGCACCAGTGGCGCGATCACCATGGTCGAGCCGGCGCCGAGCAGCAGGGTGTAGCCATCGGGCGCGGCGCGCGCCACGATTTCCGCACCGATGGTGCCGGCCGCACCCGCGCGGTTATCCACCACCACTTGCTGTCCCCACGCTTCGGTCAGCCGTTGCCCCATGATGCGCGCCACCTGTTCGGCGGGACCGCCGGCGGAGGTGGTGTTGATGATGCGGATGGGCTTGTTGGGATAACCCGACGGTGCCTGCGCATGGCTCGCCGACACCGGCGTCAGTGACCCAACAAAAACGCATCCCGAAACAACACCACGCCACATGCGTTCTCCTATTCCGCGCGTATATTCGCCTCGCGCGCCACTGTTTTCCATTTGCTCATATTGTCCGCCAGCATCGCGCCGAACTGCGCGGGCGTCCATGCGGTCACTTCCGCACCCTCGGTGGCAAGTTGCTTTGCCGCATCGGGGTCGCGCAGTATTGCGTTGATTTCGCTATTGAGCCGCGTGACGATTGCCGCCGGTGATTGCGCCGGCGCAACCAGTCCCCACCACACGGTGAATTCATAACCGCGCGCGCCGCCTTCGGCAAGCGTGGGCACTGCAGGCAGCAACGGCGAACGTGTCGCGCCGCCCACGCCCAGTGCGCGCAATTTTTCAGTGCGCACAAAAGGCAGCGCCAGCGGCATGGTCGAAAACATCAACGGCACTTCGCC
>CAMDDY010000042.1 GCA_945893125.1 Bordetella parapertussis | reverse complement strand
TCACCGCATCCATCACCACCATCGCCGCCAACTCACCGCCCGACAGCACGTAATCTCCAATTGAGATTTCCTCGGCGCCATCCGCGATCTGGCGTGCCATCACGCGCTCATCAATGCCTTCGTAACGCCCCGCCACCAGCACCATCCCTTGCTCCGCCGCCAGCGACTTCACCACCGCATGCGTCAACAAGCGTCCCTGCGGCGTCAGAAAAATCACCCTCGGCTTGCGCACGCCGGCGCTGATCTGCCGCCGCCGTGCCGCGTAAATCGCCTTCTCCAGCGGTTCGGCCATCATCACCATGCCGGGGCCGCCGCCATACGGCCTGTCATCCACCGTGCGATGCGCGTTGTTTGAAAAATCACGCGGATTCCACGGTAAAAACTGGTACAGCCGCCGCTCGTTCGCCCTGCCGGTAATGCCCGATTCGGTCACCGCATCGAACATTTTTGGAAACAACGTTACTACATCAAATTGCAGCATTCTTCGCACGTCCGATCAGGGCCGGTAATCCGCGCCCTAGTAGTCAGCACCCCACTCCACTTCGATCAAACTTGCTGCAATATCCACACGCTTGACTACATCGGCAATGAACGGAATCAAACGTTCCTGTTCCATTCGCTTTCCGACACTGTCGCCATCAATCGCACTTTGTTGCACTACCATCACATCATTAGCGCCGGTTTCCATCATCGAGGTTACGACGCCGAAATCCAGCCCTTCGGTATTCTTGACTCTGAGCCCCATCAAATCAGCCCAGTAATACTCGCCCACTGCGGCGGGCGGAAACGCTACTCGCGGTATCGCTACCTGCTGGCCCTTTAACCCAGCCGCCAAGTCGCGATCACTGCACCCCGCCAACTTCGCCACCACATCGGCGCCCTGCGCCTGCGATTGCTCTATCTTAACTTCACGCCAACCGCCATCACCGACGCCACCCAACCACCACCTCGGGTAATTCGTCAGATTGCTGGCAGCCCTGGTATAGGTTTGAACTCTGATCCAGCCCTTAATCCCGAACGGAGCGCTGATGCGCCCCATTTCCACCAGATTCTCTGGCGTTGCCTTGGTTTCAGGCGGCTGCGGGCGTTGCAGCGGCTTCACCAGCAGCGGGATTGGCCTTGGCAAACTGCTTCACCAGGCGTTGCACGGTGTTGGACGGTTGCGCCCCCACCGATTGCCAGTGCGCCAGACGCGTGCGGTCGAGCCGGAACGTTTCGTGGCCAGCAGGCGCCTTGGGATCGTAAAATCCGATACGCTCGATAAACCGGCCATCGCGTGCGCGACGAGCATCCGCTACCACCAGATTGAAAAAAGGACGCTTTTTGGCGCCGCCTCGCGCTAAACGAATCACTACCATGGGAACCTATCCTTAGACTTAGAAAATTCGCCGCCGCCAAATCTTGAACACTTGATCATTTTGCTAAAAACGCAAAAGTTCGCGGGGGTAAATCAGAAAGGCGGTGATTTTACGACACTTTTTGCCCTCGACGCAAGGAATAACCCCGCCTAAGCCCCGTACCGAACGGCAATGTCACGATACCCGCAACAACTACATAACTACATGTTTTTAATGATAAATTTTAACATTACGCCACGAGAAAATGCCCATGAGTAACGATCACGCCACGGATGCGGAACGCATCAACAAAGCCACCCACACCCGCTTCGGGGAGGCCATCCACGCCCCGGCCTGCCTGCCGGGCGCCGACGAACTGCGGCGCATGGTCGAACACAGGTCGCACCGCAAATGGAACACGCAAGCTATCGAACCCGCGCTGCTCAAACTGTTGTTCGCCTGCGCGCTGTCGGCGCCCTCCAAATCCGATCTGCAGCAGGCCGACATCATCCACGTCGCCGACCGCGCCAACATCAAGGCCATCGCCGATTTAATTCCCGACATGGCGTGGATCAACAACGCGCCGGTGTTTCTGGTGTTCTGCGGCAACAACCGGCGCATCCGCCAGATCGGCGAATGGCGCGGCAAGCCGTTCGTCAACGAACACCTCGATCATTTCATGAACGCCGCCGTTGACGCCGGTATCGTGCTGGCAACATTTATTCGCGCCGCCGAAGCGGCGGGCCTGGGCACGGTGCCGATCAGCGCCGTGCGCAACCATCCGCGCGAGACCAGCGAGATTCTGGGATTGCCCGATGCGGTGTTTCCGGTGGCGGGACTCTGCGTGGGCTATCCGCTGGAACGCGGCTATGTCACCGCGCGCCTGCCGCTCGAGGTCACCGTCCACACCGACCGCTTTAACGAAAACGGGCTGAAAGAAAAAATCGACGCCTACGATCAGCGCCGCCACGCTTTGTTTCCGCTGCGCACGCAACGCCATGCAAAACTGTATCCCGACGTGCCATTCAACGGCTGGTCGGAAGACAAGGCGCGGCACTACTCGGTGCCGGAGCGCGCGGATTTCGGCGCGTTTATCCGCGAGAAGAAATTCAGTTTGAAGTAAAGTTGCGCGCGTTCAACCCATCGCTTTCACGATAAATTCAATGTTCGAGCGATCCGGTGTCATTTCGCCGCGCTCGATACGGCGGCACAGTTCGACAATGGCATCGTTGGCGGGCGTGGGGATATTCGCTTCGCGGCCCTTGCGCGCGATGTGGCCGTTGAGAAACTCGGTTTCGGTGCGCCGCCCTTTGAGAAAATCCTGAAACACCACGCCGCGCGCGGTGCGCGAGCCTTTTTTGCCCATGTGACCGAGGATGGTAAACAGCAATTTGTCGATGATCTTTTCTTCGGGCCCCATGAATTCTTCGGGACTCAAGCCAAAAATCGCATCGAGCTGATAACCGTGTGCCGCGCCCACGCGCATGGTTTCACTGGCGAGCTTGGCGCACAGATTGACCACTTCCGGTATTTCAACGGCCTGCCACGACTGCAAGGCCAGCGCACCAAACGGCGCGAGAATCATCGAGCTGTTGACCAGCTTGGTCCACTTCGCGCCTTCGATGTTATCGGTGATGGTGATCGTGCCGGAATGTTTCATCAGCTTTTCCAGCTCGGTCAAACGCGGCGTGACGCCGCCGTCGATCTCGCCCAGCCCAAACCAGGTGTGCGCCGGATCGGTGTTGCGCTGCACATGGCCCGGCGTAAACACTTCCGCCGACAGTTCCAGCACGCAGCCCACCACACGCGGTTTGCCGATGATGTCGATAATCGCGGCGTTATTCATGCCGTTTTGCGCGCCCACGATCATGCCGTCTTCCTTCAGATACGGCTTGATGAATTCGGTGAGCCAGCGCGTATCGTGCGACTTCGCCGCCAGCAGCACGATATCGAATTGCCGCTTCAACGACGACAACTCACACAGGTGATACGCCTGCACTTTGGTGTGCAATTCGGAATCCGGCATCTTCACGTGCAAGCCGTTGGCCTTCATCGCGTCGACGTGCACGGGCCACTGATCGACCAGTGAGACGTTGTAGCCCGCCGGTGCTGCGTGAGATAAATCAGCGCCGATGCTGCTGCCGATGGCGCCCGTGCTCAATACGGCGATTTGTTTTTCCATGATATTTCCTTTGAATTACCGGTCCGGCGCCAGCCAGCCCGGCGCGGCCATGTAAGTGCTCATGATCTCGCGCGGTCGCGCATCACCATCCAGTGCCGCCACCAGATCCAGCACTTTCGTCAGCGTGGCCGCTGGCAAGGCGTCGGCGACGGTATCCTTGAACAACGCCGAAAGCTCATCCCAACTCATGCGCCGATGCGGACTGCCGCGCGGATGCGGTTCGCGGGCCTCCAATGTTTTGCCATTGGCGAGTGTGATGGTCACGCGCGAAGGTACCTCTTCGGTGTTGGTGCCCGCCTCGATTTCCGCATCCAGCACGCAGCGCACGCGGTTGGATAACGCGCGCACGTCTTTTTCGGCCAGCGCGGTTTCGTAATCCTCGCGCCGCAGCGCGGCTTGTGCCCCGCGCGTTTGGCCCAGCGCCAGCGCCATCGCCAGGCTGAACGGTATGGAGAGTTGCGCGCTTTGCAGATCCGGCGGATCGAGTTGCGTCAGCCGCCCCTGCACCACTTTCGGGATGCCGACTTCGACATCGGTGATTTGATCCGGCGTGAGTTTGTTTTCAAAACCCAAGCGCAGACCCGCATCCACCGTCGCCTGCAAGCGCCCCGCGCCCGCATGAATTTTGGTGCTGACTTCCATCAGGCGAAATTCGCGCCCTAAATCACCCGTGACTTTTTCAGGATGGGCATCGCCCGAAAACGCGCGAAAAAACCCCGCCTCGCCTTCGAGAATATCGCGCGGCCCCCAGATGCCCGCCTGCGTCAGCAACGCGGCCATCACGCCGGACTCCGCCCCGCGCGCGCCGTTAAGCCGCTTGGTGACACCGCCCGAGTGATAAAACTGCGCCAACCCGCCCGCGTACGCGCCCGCGGCGCCGAGCGCGCCGGCCATATCGGTCGCATTAAAATTCAACAGCTTACCGGCAGCCAGCGCAGCGCCCATCGCGCCACAGGTGGGCGTGGACATAAACCCGCGATTAAACAGCGCGGGCTGCGTCGCCAATCCGATACGCAGCGACGCTTCGTAACCGATGATCGCGGCTTCCAGCGCCGCGCGGCCCGTGGAATTTTCCCGCTCGGCCATCGCCAGCACCGCCGGCAATATGGATGCGCCCGCGTGATGCATCGATCCCACATGCGTATCGTCAAGATCGCAGGCGTGCGCGTAAGCACCGTTGACGAACGCCGCGCGCGCGGCATCAAGACGGCTGCCGCACAGCAACAGACTGCTTTCCGCCTTGCCGCCGAGTTGCAACGCGAGCCGGCGCGTGGATCGGCTCCACGGCAAACGCGCGCCCACGGCCGTGACGCGCAGAAAATCCAGCACCAGCGCTTTCATGCGCTGAACCACTTCATCCGGCGCATGTTCGAGACGAAACGTGGCGGCCCATTCGGCGAGAACGGCGGTGGCGCCTTTGGTGTTGGTGACGGTCATGAACTTGAAGACTCCTTATAACTGTTTATAGTGTTTTGGCAATTTGCTTCATTACAGGTTGGCGCAGCGAAACAGATCATTATCCCGACGTACAAAAAGTAAAGGAGCTACGTTTTCCCCGCAGCCACAAATTTCGCCGGCACGGCTTCCAGTTGCTTGGCCGAATTCGCTAACCCGTTCAAGATGGCGTCGAGCACATGCTGCGGAAAACCCTTGGGCAATTCCGTCTGTACAGCGGCGATAACGCGAGGGGTTGCCGCGAGAATTTCCTTTATAAGCGGCTCTGCCGTTTCGCCCAGCCCACAGCGGCCCGCGGTTTGGTTAAAGTGTCTGCGCTGAATATCTTTCACCAGGTAGTGCTTGTTCTTGCCTCGTATCGACATCGCGAGTTTCGCGTTATGCCACGATATTTTTTTGACGCCACTTCCGATGATCGGCCAAATCGAGATGACATCGTAAAGCGGCGTCAGTTGATAGCGCCCTTGATTCAGGATGCGAATGCTGAAATTTTTTGCGTGCCCGTCGGTCGCGGCGAGCATCCGAAACAGGAGTTGGGCTTTAAGCAGGCACGTCAGGTCGTCATCCCGGTTGACCGAGCCGCGCAATATTTTTGCAATATCGAGCATGCCCGGACCGCCATCCCGCTCGTATTTTTTCGAGGCCGGCGTCGCCGTGGCCTGGCAAAAATCTTCTTGCACGAGCCGTAACCAGTATTTCCCGCTTGAATGTAACCGTCTGTCGAATCGCTCAACCACCAGCGCTTTTTGCGAGCCGAATTGGCCGATTTCACAGTGCGCCACGGGCAGCCCGTAGTGCGCCAGTATTCTCGCACATAGCCATTCATTTTCCACCGAAGTCGTCATGTCGGCTTGCATGCCGCCCACCAAGCCCATCGGCAACTTGAAAATGTGCGTGGTGGGGGTGGCCCCCAATGAACGGCACCATTTCCCGTCGTGTTTCAGAAACGCGGTTTTCTCCTGGGCACCCGCGATCGAGATGCGAAAGTCATCGTCCGCAAGAGGTGCGGCGAAGCGCCTGGCCGACACGGTTTGGATCAATGCCGTCTCGATCTCGGCTTCCGTCAACGGTCTCGAATGGATTCTTTTTAAGTACTTGGGTTGCTCCCCAGTGGGAAGCAACTGAACCGCCCCTATGCAATCACGTCCGATCTCGGCGAGAAGCTCGAATGAACTACGTGTAGTGGTGTGGAACCGATCCTGAAGGCGTTTTCGAATGAGCTCGCTATCCGGGAGCAGATTGTCAAAGTAACAGTCGACCGGTTTGCCTTTGATTACGGCATTGTCGAGACTGAAGGGCAACGAGAGCGACAGTGGCCGCCCCTCCTCTGAGCCAACCCAGTTGGAGTCATACTGAAATTCCGCGTCGCCTCTGGCTGGAATTCGCCACTCGGCCGCAAGCTTGCCATTGATCCACACCGAGAGCGCGCGAGCGTGCGATTTCCGGCCCACAACCTACCACTCCGTCTTGGACGAACGGGAAGCAGATGGCCTGTCCTGAACAGCCAACTCCAGCCCGAGTATGTTGGTCAGTTCCAGCAGCCGTTCTACAGTGATCGTGCCGGGATTGGCTTCAATCTCGGACAGACGGCTCTGGCTTATCGCCAACTTTCCGGCAAGCGTGCGTTGCGAGAGTTTGGACGCTCGCCGGCGACTTGCGAGCATCTGCCCTAGCTGGGCGCTGTGGGTCAGGATTTGTCGCATAGTTAAAATTATCGGTAATAGCGATAAAATAAATATATCGGCTTAATCGATAGTTGTCAAATATCGGCTTTACCGATTGCCACTCATTTCAGCGCCGGCAGATCCATTGAGGAACAGAACGATCCGCTACCGTCCCGAGGACTTCCGCTGGCACGTTCTGTGCGACACGCGGGCAAGCTCGCTGGTGCAGAACGGAACACGGTTTAACGCGGTGCAGGAAATGGGCGCTTGGGAATCCGAGGAAATAATGGCGCGGCGGTATGCGCATCTGGCCCGCGCGCAATTGGCGCAGCACGCAGAAGTCGTCTCGAATCTGCTTGATGGCACAATTACGGCACAACCGCCAAAAGAAAAAGGGGCTACGCTTGCACGTAACCCCTTGATAACACTGGTAGGCGGTGCGAGATTCACTGCTGCCTTGCTACAAAATTGGCTACAGTGCGCAGTCGTAGATTTCGCGCCGGTTGCCGACGCGCATCACATACACCGTGACTACCTCGTAGCGAATACGACAGATTATTCGCCAGTCACCCACTCGATATTTCCAGTGACCGCGCCACGGGCCGGTTAACGCCGCGCCCAGCTTGCGCGGGTCTTCGGCTTCCAGCAACCGTTCCTCAATGAAACGCTGAACGCGCTTCTGAATCGGACGGTCCAGCGCCGCCAATTCAGCTACGGCAGCCGGATCCCATTCAACCGTCCAGACCAAGACGTTTCTTAACCTCGGGCCACGGGACAGCCTTTGCGCCACGCTTGGCCCGGCGCTGCACTTCCATCATGTCCCAATAGTCTTCGAGAAACTCTCGCAACGCGGCGCGGGTAAGCTGCGTGGTCGATTTGCCGGACGCCTTGGAAACTTTTTCAAGCGCGCGCGCGGTCGCCGCGTCCAGCTTGATTACCGCTGGCCCGTCTCTTTCCGCCACTGCTGATGAGGTTGCGCCCATGGGAAACAGTATAGCATCCAACCGATCATCGCTCACGGTGCTCGCAGAAATCGCAGGGGCCGGGGTAGTAGGCGTAGCGCCTATCGCACAAGGCGGAAAGGCGGTGTGTTGGCTACTCGATCTGGCCGACCGGCTGAATGGCCGCTGGCGCGGATGACCGCCCACATAGCTTTGCCAGGTCAAATGATTGCCGGCCAGTTTCCAGTATAAGATTAGTGCTCTGCCAACGCGCAATCAACTGAAAAGGCTGTTCAGAATGTCCCGCACAGACCTTGCTCAAGCGCTTCTTTCAAAGCGCCTGTATTTAAAAGGCATTGAGGTGCTTCGGCCAAACGATGGCCTGGCTGCCGGGATCGCAGTATCTTTGTTCCATGATGCTGCGGAAATGCTGATGTGGGACGTGCTCAAGCACGAACGCAAACCGCTTTCCGATAAAACCAGTTTTCCGGACTTGCTGCAAAACATTAACGGCTTTTGATCAACGTGCCCACGCCTTCATTGGTGAGAATTTCCAGCAACAACGCATGCGCCACGCGGCCATCGATGATGTGACAGGTGTTGACGCCGTTTTTCGCCGCGTCCAGCACCGAGGCGATTTTCGGCAGCATGCCGCCGTGTATGGTGCCGTCGGCGAACAGCGCGTCGATTTTTTTTGCCGTCAGCCCCGTGAGCAGCTTGCCGTTTTTGTCGAGTACGCCAGGGGTGTTGGTCAACACCACCAGCTTCTCCGCCTTTAAAATTTCCGCGACCTTGCCCGCCACCAGATCCGCGTTGATGTTGTATGACTCGTTGTTCTTGCCCACGCCCACGGGTGCTATCACCGGGATGAAGTTCTGCGTATGCAGCAGTTCCACGATGCCCGGATCGATGCTTTCGACCTCGCCCACCATGCCGATATCGATGAACTCACCGGGCCTGGCCGCGTCGGGCATGTGCATTTTGCGCGCACGGATCAGCCCGCCGTCGGCGCCGGTCAATCCCACCGCGCGACCGCCGTGTTTGTTAATCAGATTGACGATGTCCTTGTTGACCTGCCCGCCGAGCACCATCTCGACCACATCCATGGTCTCGGCGTCGGTGACGCGCATGCCCTGAATGAACTCACCCTTCTTGCCGATTTTTTGCAGCCATTCGTCAATCTGCGGGCCGCCGCCATGCACCACCACCGGGTGCATGCCCACCAGCTTAAGCAGCACCACGTCGCGCGCGAAACCCTCCTGCAACGCCGGATCGGTCATGGCGTTGCCGCCGTATTTCACCACGATGGTTTTGCCATGGAAGCGCTGGATATACGGCAGCGCTTCGGCAAGGACTTGCGCCTTCAGGGTCGCGTTCGGAGGGGTGGTCGTCATGGCGATATTACGAAAGTAATCTGTCTATGTAAGCGAGGAAGGTGGGGACTCGCTCATTTTACACGAGCAAAAATTCGGCGGGGCGCATTCCTGGCCGCCCCGCCGAATTTTTCCGCCGCGTCCGGATCGTTACCGAGCCGTTACTGGATGGTGATGCGCTTCGCCGCCAGCGCCGCCTTTTTCGGCAGCGTCAGTTCCAGCACACCGTCGGCGTATTTCGCATTCACCGCGTCTTCGTCGATGACGCCGCCCAGCGCAAAACCGCGGTAGAACTTGCCGCTGTAACGCTCGGTGCGCAGTACGCGCTCGCCTTCCTTGACATCCGTCTGCGCCCGGGTTTCGGCGCTGATCGATACCTGATCGCCGTCGATTGAAATCTGGATGTCGTCTTTCTTTACGCCCGGCAATTCGGCGTGCAGCGTATAGGCCTTGTCGCTCTCAACGATATCGACGCGAAATTTCGCAACCGGGTCTTGCGTATCCAGATTGACCGGCTTCACCACGAAACCACGCAGCAGTTGTTCAAAAGCGTAATCCAGCGGTGCAAAACGAGAAATGTTTACCATGATGTTTTCTCCGATTAGTATGGCGCCTGTCCATGTTGCGCCGATGATTCGAATATGGGAGTCTGCCGGTTGATTTCAAGAGTGCCGCTAGCCGCACCACGCATCGAAACACGAATTTATCGTAACTATATGTTTTAAAAGAAAAATAGAAAATGTCTACGGCTGCCGCCAACGAACCGGATTTCGCGCAACATCGCAACTACCTGCTACGCTACGCGTCATTGCAGTTACGCGACGCGGGCGCCGCTGAAGACGCGGTGCAGGACGCGCTGATCGCCGCACTCGAAGGCTGGGATCGTTTCGGCGGCACTTCCTCAGTCAAAACATGGCTCACCGGCATCCTCAAGCACAAGATCATCGACCACATACGCCGGCAATCGCGCGAGCAGCCGTTGGTGTCCGATGACAGTGAGCGCAGTGAAGCCGAGGCGGTCGATGCGTTGTTCCTCGAAGACGGCCATTGGCGCCAGCCGCCGTCCCACTGGGGCGACCCCGATAAAGCCCTCGAAAACAAGGCCTTCATGGCGGTATTTGAACAATGCGCGAAGAACATGCCGGTGAAAACCGCGCGCGCCTTCATGATGCGCGAAGTGATGGAACTCTCAACCGAGGACATCTGTAAGGAACTCGAGGTCTCGACGACGAATTGTTGGGTCATCCTGCACCGCGCGCGCCTCAACCTGCGCGAGTGCCTTGAAATGAAATGGTTCGGAAGGTCATGATGGCACTATCCCAAACCAGCTTCCAACACCTCGCGGGCGCACGGTTGTGAAAAAACTCAGTTGCAGAGAAGCATCCGAAATCATTTCGCGCCGGCACGACCAGCCGCTGACCGCGGGCGAAACGTTGTGGCTGAAACTGCACCTCTTTATCTGCACCGGCTGCCGCAACTTCCAGAACAACACCCGCCTGATACAGGCCGCATTGAAGCGCTACCTTGAACAGGGTCCCGGCGGCGGCAAGTAACACCCGTGGCGTTCGTGGCGAGGTCGCACGTATAATCGCGGCATGCTGAATCGACTCCTTTGCGTTTTATCCCCCTTGATATTCGTCGGCGCGACGCTGGCTGCATCCGCCGCGCTCGCCTTTGATCCGCCGCCGTCGCAGATTGCCGCGCGCGCGTGGGTATTGCTCGACACGCAAAGCGGGCAACTCTTAACCGGCTATCAGCACGATGAGCGCTTCGAGCCCGCGTCGCTGACCAAGCTGATGACGGCGTACCTGGTATTTGATGCGTTAAAGCAAAAGAAACTAAAGCCCGAACAAATCGTCCCGGTGTCCGATAAGGCGCGCAAGGCCACCGGCTCGCGCATGTTCATCCAGGTTGACATCCCGGTGACGGTGAATGAACTGATGCGCGGCATGATTATTCAATCGGGCAACGACGCCACCATCGCGCTGGCCGAGGCGGTGGCGGTCAGCGAAGAGGCGTTCGTCACGTTGATGAATCGCGAAGCCAAGCGCATGGGGCTCGCCGGCACGAATTTCGTCAATGCCACCGGCCTGCCGGAAGCGAAGCACACCTCAACCGCGCGCGATCTCGCGCAACTCACCGCCACACTGATCCGCGATTACCCGGAGCATTACCCGCTGTATTCACAAAAAGAATACAGTTACAACCACATCACGCAAGCCAATCGCAATCGCCTGCTGTGGCGCGACGCCAGCGTCGACGGTGTGAAAACCGGCCATACCGATGCCGCGGGTTACTGTCTGATCACCTCCGCCAAGCGCGACAACCGCCGGCTGATTTCCGTGGTGCTCGGCACGGCGTCGGATGCCGCGCGCGCCGCTGAAAGCCAGAAGCTGCTCAACTACGGTTACCAGAATTTCGACACCGTGCGGCTGTATGAGGCTAATCAGGCCGCCGCCACGCCGCGCGTCTGGAAAGGCACGCTCAACGCGGTGAAACTCGGCTTTCCCAACGGTCTGTATGTGAGCGTGCCCAAGGGCGACGCGGCCAACCTCAAGGCAAAAATCGAAACCGTGCAGCCGTTGCTGGCGCCGCTGCGCACCGGACAAACCATCGGCACATTAAAGCTGGAATTGAACGGCAAGCCCTACCATTCGCAGCCGCTCGCCGCATTGGAAGACGTGCCGGTCGCGGGGATTTTCGGCCGCACGTGGGACGCCCTGCGGCTCTACTTCCAGTAAGTTTCCCCCCAGTCCTCGAAGAGAATGTCATGAGCGAAATTGTTTATCTTAATGGCGAATTCATGCCGCTGGAAGACGCGCGCATACCGGTGCTCGACCGCGGCTTTATTTTTGGCGATGGCGTGTACGAAGTGGTGCCGGTGTATACACGCCGCCCGTTTCGCATGGCGGAGCATCTGCGGCGCTTGCAACATAGTCTTGACGGCATCCGCCTTGCCAATCCGCTGACGGATGCGCAGTGGACGCAGTTGATGACCGACCTCATCGCCAAAAACGAAGATGCCGGCGAGGATCAATCGGTGTACCTGCAAGTCACGCGCGGCGTGGCTAAACGCGATCACGCCTTTCCGAAAGACGTGAAGCAAACGGTGTTCATGATGTCGGGGCCGCTGACCACGCCGTCGCGCGAGCAAATCGACAAGGGCGTATCGGCGATCACGGCGGCGGATTTTCGCTGGTTAAAGTGCGACGTGAAATCCGTATCGCTGCTGGGCAACTGCCTGCTGCGCCAGATGGCGGCGGATGCGGGTGCTGCAGAAACCATTTTATTTCGCGACGGTGAACTCACCGAAGCGTCGGCCAGCAATGTCTTCGTGGTGAAAAACGGCGTGCTGCTGGCGCCGCCGAAAACCCATCTGGTGTTGCCGGGCATCACCTACGACGTGGTGCTCGAAATCGCGCACGCGCGCGAATTCGAAGTCGAGGTGCGCGCCATCTCCGAAGCCGAAACGCGCGGCGCCGATGAAATCTGGGTCACCTCGTCCACCAAGGAAGTGCTCGCCATCACCACGCTCGACGGCAAGCCGGTGGGCGACGGCAAGCCGGGGCTGCTGTTTCAGCGCATGCACGCGCTGTATCAGGAATTCAAGCGCGATGTAATGCGCAAGGCGTGATGCGTTCGCCATGGCCGAATCCAGCCTGATCGAATTTCCGTGTGATTTTCCGCTGAAGATCATCGGCTATCAGCGAGCAGGCTACGCACAGTCGATACTGGAAGTGGTCAAGCGCCACGCGCCCGATTACGACGGCGCTGAAATGGAAATGCGTCCCAGCAGCAAGGGCAAATACCTGAGCCTGACCTGCACCGTGTGTGCCACCTCACAAGTGCAACTGGATGCGCTGTATCAGGATTTATGCGGCCACCCGATGGTGGTCAAGGTACTGTGAGCCAGATCAGCCGCTGACGATTTTTTCCAGAATCTTCAGGGCTTCCGCCGCCGTGTAGCGTCCGATAGGACCCGTGCTGTAGAGCGCCTGCGCCACCGTGCCATCCGCCTTGAGAATAAATCCGGTGGCATGCAAACAACGCCGTTTGTCTTCCCAGAACGCACCGGTCAACGCGCCGAGCGCGGGACCATCCGCGCCATAAGCCACCGGGAACGCAAGCCGGTGTTCGGTAACCGTCTTGCGGGCTTCCGGCTCGGTGTCCACCGACACCGCAGCCAATCGGCAATCGAGTTTTTCGAAATCACCCAGCCGCGATTGAAAGTCAGCCAACTGCTGACGGCAGTACGGTCACCAATGCCCTCGGTAAAACAACACCGCGCCGGCATGGCCCGCCCAATCATTGGGCAAGGTGAGACGGGCGCCGCCAACCAGCGGCAACGTCACTGACGGAAAGCGGCTGCCGCTATCGAGCCGCGGCGCGCTGGATGATGACATGGCCGATTAGTGCCACGGCTACTACGACGGGGGGGCGAAATTAAATCGGTATCAGGACTTCTTTCCGGCCTTCGCTTTGGCCGTGCCGCCGGTAGCGGACTTGGCGGGCTTGGTGGCCTTGCTGCCCTGCGGGCGGGTATTGCCGTAGGAGCTTTTGAAAATCTTGCCGCGCTTGGTACGTTTGTCGCCTTTGCCCATGGTGGGACTCCGATTCTGTAATAACGTGAAATGTCGTGAAAGAGGGCGGATTCTACTCTGTCGCGACCCTTTCTCCAAAGCCGGGGACCACGGCAGGTCATGGTGCGCTCATTTCGAGCCGGCGCCCGGCTTGGCGGGTGCTTTCACCAGCACCAGCGAGCGCGGCGCCAATCGGTAACGCCGTGTTACCGGACGGGTTGGACAGCACACCGCATCGCCCGCCCGGTGCGTGAGCATTTCAACCACTACGGTCTGGTTGAGTATGGTTACGCGATTAGCCTCGGCGGCGCCGGTTCCGCCAACCAGCACGTGCGCGTGATAGACAAACCCCTCGCGGCTACCCTTGGCATGGCGTTTGAACACCGCCAGATAGCGCCGCTCATGATGCTGCCCGCGCGGCCGCAAAGTGTAGAGCACAGCCAGGTCATCGCGCGCGTCGCCATCGAGATCGCCCACCACTTTGGATCGCACAGGCGTCAGTTCCTCGCTGTTGCCGCGCTGTGCGTGGGCATTGATCCAGCGCTGGATTTCCGCTTCATCCGGCGCGGCGGCAAACGCCGCTTGCGCCCCCAGCAGCAGCAGCAACAATAGCGCGTGGAAACATACAAAAAAATACTTTAAATACAGATACTTATAAATATTCCGTACGATAAAAAACACTCAGCGCACACGATAAACGCGTTTGAATTCCGCCGGAAACAACGCAGGAATATCGGATTTCGGGCTGCGGAGATAGCTGGGCAGCTCGGCGCATCGCGGCGCGAGTTTTTCCTTGTTGGCGAGCAGCGCCTTTTTGTCTTCTTCGCGCAATTGCAGCACCTCGGACTGATACTTGCCATAGTTCTTCGTATAGTCGGCTTGATCCCTGGACGAGCGCTTGATGATCGCCGCAAACCGGTTATCCAGATCATCGACAATACGTACATGGCGATTCAGCCAATCTTCATAGGCGCCGCTCAGATCCGCTTTTTTCTCGGGTTGCACCGTGATGCAGGCATCGCGCAACGCCAGCACGCGCTGATGTTCGTTGAACAGCGTCGCCAGATCAGCCGAATAAGCCGGCTCTGCCGCCTGCACATTCCCGGCCGCGCTTATCACGGCGGAAATCACCACTAACACCGCCCATTTTTCAAACTGAATGATTTTCATGTTGTTTCGTTGCATTTCGCACGCGTTACCCAAACCGCGAAAAGCGGCATTGTGCTACCGTTCCCCCCGATAAACAACCGGGACAATCGCCGGCATGGATTCCCTTATTCGTCCTGCTTCCGTAACTCAGGTAACGCACACAGTCTCACTTACGCCGACCGTCCGCACGCCGGGCATCGCCGGCTATGAGCCCACCTGGCGCGCGATGCAGGATTTCACTGCCCGGCGCAATGTGCATACGCCCGACGAAATCTGGCTATTACAGCATCCGCCCGTGTATACGCAGGGCCTCGCCGGAAAACCGGAACACTTGTTGCGCGCCGACACCACCATACCCGTGGTTAAAACCGACCGCGGCGGACAAATCACCTATCACGGCCCCGGCCAACTGGTGGCGTATCTGCTGCTCGACATCAAGCGCCGCAGTTTAAGCGTGCGCCCACTGGTGCGGAAGATGGAAAGCGCCGTGATAAACTTGCTCGGCACATACGGCATACGCGCAAACTATCGCGCCGATGCGCCGGGCGTTTATGTGAACGAAAGCAAAATCGCCGCCCTCGGACTACGCGTAAAAAACGGATGCTGCTACCACGGCCTTGCGCTCAATATCGACATGGACCTTTCCCCTTTCGACGCCATCAATCCGTGCGGTTATGCGGGACTAAAAATCACGCAACTGCGCGACCACGGCGTGCTCGAGTCGATTGAATCCGTGAGCGAAAAACTCACACAACAGCTGTTACAGGCGCTGGAAAACTGACATGGCCGAACCCGGCGAAAAACAAAAAGGCAAGGCCAAGACCGCGCGCATCCCGATCAAAATCGTGCCGCTGGCCGCTGGCGACGCACTGAAAAAGCCCGACTGGATCAGAGTGCGCCTCACCGACAGCCCGCGTTTTCGCGAGATCAAACACATCCTGCGCGAACAAAAACTGCACACCGTGTGCGAAGAAGCGAGCTGCCCCAACATCGGCGAATGTTTCGGCAAGGGCACGGCGACCTTCATGATCCTCGGCGACTTATGCACGCGGCGCTGCCCGTTTTGCGACGTGGGCCACGGCCGCCCGCTGCCGCCGGACGCCGAAGAACCCGTGCATCTGGCCGACACCATCGCCGCGCTCAAACTCAAATACGTGGTCATCACCAGCGTCGATCGCGACGACTTGCGCGACGGCGGCGCTGCGCATTTCAAGGAATGCATCCGCTGCGTGCGTGCGCGCTCACCGCAAACCCGCATCGAAGTGCTGGTGCCAGATTTTCGCGGGCGGCTCGACGTAGCACTCGATATTTTGAGTGAGTGTCCGCCCGACGTGATGAACCACAACCTCGAAACCGTGCCGCGCCTCTACAAACAGGCTCGTCCCGGCGCGGACTACGCGAATTCGCTGCTGCTGCTGAAAAAATTCAAGGCGCGTTTTCCGCATATCCCGGCGAAATCGGGCCTCATGGTCGGCTTGGGCGAAACCGACGATGAGATTCTGCAAACCATGCGCGATCTGCGCGCGCACGATGTCGATATGCTCACCATCGGCCAATATCTGCAACCGAGCCTGCATCATCTGCCGGTGCTGCGTTATGTCGAGCCGGCGATATTCGATATGTTTGCAGCCAAGGCCGCCGAGATGGGATTCATGCATGCGGCCAGCGGGCCGCTGGTACGCTCCAGTTATCACGCGGATCAGCAGGCGCATGAGGCGGGTATTGCCTGATTTTGTTAACAACTTCGCCTCGTCGTTTAGGTCGGGAATCGGCCATAACCGGCCTGTCACGGTTACTTTTCATTTTGCCGATTAATCGACACTTCGCAACCGCCCTTGGCGTGATTTGGCATAATGTATGCCTCACTGGGGAGGGAGAATGAACAATCGCCGCAAACTGGTCATTGCGCTTGGCGCGGGTGCGCTCACGACCCCGTTTGACTCTTTCGCCCAACTGCAGGGCAAAATCTGGCGCATCGGTTTCATATTAGTGCGCGCAGAGAGTGGGCCACCCGAAGAAGTCTTTCGACAAACTTTGCGCGAGCTTGGATACGTCGAAGGGCAGAACATCGCAATCGAGTGGCGATTTACAGCGGGTAAGACAGATCTGTATCGTCAGTTTGCGATGGAACTCGTCTCACTCAAAGTGGACTGCATAGTCGCCGTCGGCATAGACGCGACACTCGCAGCCAAGCTGGCGACCAATACGATCCCGATTGTCATGGTGGCCGCCAATGATGATCCAGTCCGACGCGGCCTGATTGGCAGTCTTGCGCGGCCGGACGGGAATGTGACAGGGTCCGTCCTCCTCGGCCCGGAGTTGGCCGGCAAGCGGCTGCAGCTCCTTAAGGAGACTTTACCCAACGCGACTCGCATGGCCATAATCTGGGATCGAAATAGTTCGCCCAGTGCGAGCCATGTTAAAGAGGCCGAGTCAGCTGCGCGCGTGCTGGGAGTGCAGCTTCAGTCACTGGATGTAGGGGATGCGGAAGGCTTGGAGAATGCATTCCGAGCGGCAGGCAAGGCGCATGCACAAGCTCTCTTAGTGGTGGGGGTTGGTTTTATAAACACGCGCCACGCGCGGATCGTAAATATCGCAACTAAAGCTCGGCTGCCAGCAATTTATACCAATTCGCTATTCGTGGTTGCCGGTGGCCTTATGAGCTACGCGGCTGACAACGTCGAGCAGTATCGCGGCGCAGCTACTTACGTTAGCAAGATACTGAAGGGAGCGAAGCCCGCCGATCTTCCTGTCCAGCAGCCGACGAGGTTTGAATTTGTTGTTAACCTGAAGACCGCGAAAGTACTCGGCATCAAGATTCCCGGCACGGTTCTGACGCAGGCAACCAAGTTGATCGAATGACGACGCGAACGGCAGCTATCTGGAATACCCGAGCGGCAGGTTTGGGTCGCTATGCGGATAAGTGTATAGCGACCCCTATGCGCATGTCGAAACTATGCACATGTTTGGTGGGACCGATCGCACTGGCGCCCTATGGCCGTGATGGTTCAAGGCCAGTGCGATCTGTGCATAGTTATAGCGTTTCCAGG
>CAMDDY010000041.1 GCA_945893125.1 Bordetella parapertussis | reverse complement strand
TCAATTCGCCAAACACATCGTTGCGGAAATAGTGAAGTGGGGCAAGGTGACGCGAGAAGCGGGGATCAAGGCGGAGTAACCCCTACGAGCAGCAAACAGGATGAGGACGCCGCGTTACTTTCGTTCGTAGGACACCAGTTCCTGGCGCTGGTTTGCAAGTCTCGTCCCCGCCTGATTGCGGTTCACGGTTTCATTGATAATGTAGCGGGGAATGCCTGGCGCGACCCAGTAGCGCGACTGAAGATTGATGGAGAAATTCCCATTGTTGCTTCGCGTCCACCCCTGCCCCTCGATCCTGAACGCGTCATATTCACCCGCCGGCACCGTGATCCGTTCCCGCGTCACCACCTTGAATTCGTAGCTCACATCGCGCGCGGGCCAATCCGCGTTCATCCGCTGATAACGTGCCGACCAGCGCCTGCCGATGCTGTATTCGGGCAGATAAAACTGCGTTCCGGTGAATCGCGACTTCGAGCGCGCATTGAAAATCATGTTTCCGAGGAGATCGGTCACCATGTTGCCGTTGTTAAAATGCACCTCGAAATCACTGACGGCTGTCACGCGATTAGCGAAGACGCGCGTTTCATCCTTGGTCAACACATCCGACTCACGATAGCGGAATACGTCACCCACCTTGTAGTTGGTATCTACACGCACCGTGCCCTTGGTAAACGGGTTGGCGGCCGGTGTTACCGCCTCGACCTTTTTCTCGCCCGCGCGCGCCAGCACGCGATCCAACTGGAACTGCGCCAGTTCCGAGAAGCGCCCGCTGGGGTAGCGCAGCAAATAGTCTTCGAGCGGCTCGCGCGTGGTTGATGTCTTGATCTTCTCCCAGATCGCCGCTTCCTCCGCAAACAAGCGTTCGGGATCGGGCTTGACCGTTGGTACGCCGCCGCACGTGCAGCCGCACGCGCTTGAATACGTCCTCCACCTTGGCATCGGGCACGCTGATTTCCTTCAGCAAATGCTCGGTATAAAGCCCATTGGCGCCATCACCGTCGCTCGCCACATTGCCCGGCGCGGTGGCATAGGCCAGCAGCGTACTCGGCGGCGCGTCCATCTGCGACAGCCCCTTCTGATCCACGCCCGCCAGACCACCGAACGGATTGTCGCGGCAGGCGTCGAGAATAATCACGTTCAGCGGATTGCGCGCCTTGGCAATGCCCGCCAGCAGATCGCCCAGTTCCACACACTGCGACTGGATGTCGGTCGCCGTTCGCACGTTGGCATCCACCGGCACCATGTAGTTGCGCCATGCGAGTTGAAGGCCGTGTCCGGCGAAATAGAACAGGCCCACCGCCTGCCGCTGTGCGAGCAATTGCGTGTACGCGCGCACCGCCTGCGCGAGCTCGGCGTACGGCGCATCGAGCTGGGTGGTGACATCAAACCCCGCGCTCTTTAACGCCGCGCCGATCGCGCGCGCGTCGTTGGCGGGATTCTTCAGGGGAGACGTTTTGTAGCTGCTGTTGCCGATCACCAGCGCCTGCTTGGGCGCGCGCAGGAGCTTCGCGGCACCCTCGGATTGCGCCCACACCCAGGCGACGGGCGCCGGCAGAAAAATTGACGCCGTTGCAATCCCGGACTGCAAAAAAGTTCTGCGTGAGCTTGATGACACCTTGCCAATGAACTTCATGCTTCTACCCCGTGAATTCTAAACTGCGCCACTGGACGCTGACACCGTGGATTAAAACCCCATCAATCGACCTTCAACCCGCTGCTCTTCACCAGCCGGCCCCACTTCACCAACTCGCTTTTCAGCGTGTCGCCGAATGCTTCGGGCGTGCTGCCGATGATTTCAATGGCTTCTTTTTCAAACGCGGCGCGCAAGTCGGCATTGGACAGCGCGCGCGATACCTCCGCGTTAATCCGGGTGACAACGGCCCTTGGGACGCCTTTCGGCCCCGCGATGCCGTACCAGTTGGTGATGTCGTAGCCCGGCAGGGTTTCGGCGATGGCGGGCAGTTCCGGCAGCACCGTGGCGCGCTTGGCCGAGGTAACACCCAAGGCGCGCAGCTTGCCGGTCTTGACGAACGGCCCTGCGGTGCTCCACCCCAGAAACGACAACTGCGCCTGCCCCGCGATCAAATCAATCATCGATGGCGCGGCGCCTTTGTAGGGCACGTGTAGCACCTGCGTGCCCGACTGCGACTTGAATAATTCAAGGCACAGGTGACCGGCCGAACCGCTGCCCGCCGAGGCCAGCACCAGGCTCTCGGGTTTGGCCTTGGCCAGTTTGATGACATCGGCGACCGTTTTCACCGGCACCGATGGATGCGCAAACAATACCAACGGCGCTCGCACCACCAGCGTAACCGGCTCAAAGTCGCGTATCGAGTCGTACGGCAGCTTGGCATACACCGCCGGGTTGACGGAATACTGCGCCGGCAGCGCGTAAACCAGCGTATAGCCGTCGGCGGCGCTTTTCGCTACAAACTCCATCGCCAGCGTGCCGTTGGCGCCGCTGCGGTTTTCGACGATCACGGCTTGTCCGATATGTTCCGTCATCTTCTGCGCGATGGCGCGCGCATGCAGGTCGGCACCCGCGCCCGGCGCATACGGCACCACCAGTCTGACGGCCTTGGCGGGGTATGCAGACACGGCGGCAGGCACGCCGCCGACCTGCGCAATGCCCGGTGCGCCATGCACCATCAGCACGGCTGCGGCAATCATTTGCATCAACGGCACGCCACGCATCGAAAACCCTCTTGCTGCCACGAAGAACATGCGCTATCTCAGTGCATCATAGTATGGCATACCGATTCCACTGTGTGAGCACGACAACACGTCCGTACGTCCGGTTGACACGCTACCGCGCCCGCTCCAATATAAGCCATCAGAAACACCCCACCGCGCCCGTGCGTTAGGCGCGGCCCTCAGGAGACTCTCACTTGAATATCGATATCCACGCGCACTTCGTGCCGCAATCGTTGCTTGACGAATTGGTGGGCGGCAAACACGCTTTCCCGTCGGTGAAAAGCACCGGTGAAAAAGACAGTATCCGCGTCACCTTTAACCAGGAGGAACCCAAGCGCCCGGTGTTGACCGCCATGAGCGATGTCGCGCTGCGCAAGCGCGTGCTTGAAGAACAAAATATCGACCGGCAGGTGGTCGCGGGCTGGGTCGATTTGTTCGGCTACACCCTGCCGGCCGCGGAAGGCGCAGATTGGGCGCGCTACTTTAACGAACACATGTTGAAGGGCGTCAAGCAGGTGGACCGCTTCGTGCCGCTGGCCACCGTGCCGCTGCAATCCGGCAAACTGGCCGCGCAGGTACTCGAAGAATCGCTCAGCGCCGGCTGCCACGGCGCGATGATCGCCACGCAACCGAAAGGACAGTCGGGTAATCTCGATGACCCCGACCTCAATCCGTTCTGGGAAGCCGCCAACGCGCACAAGGCAACGATTTTTATCCACCCCACGTTCGGCGCCTGCGATGACCGGCTCAAGGGCTACGGTCTGGTCAATGCGCTCGGACGCATTACCGACAGCACGATCGCGGTGTCGCGCCTGCTGTATTCCGGGCATCTGCTGCGTTATCCGGATGTGAATCTGGTGGTCGCGCACGGCGGCGCGGCGCTGCCAATGTCGATTGGCCGTCTCAGCTCCAGCTTCAAGGGTAGCCCGGCGGGCCGCGCCGACCCGCTGGAAAGCTTCAGGCGGCTGTATTTTGATACCGTGGTGTACGACGTGCCCACGCTGCGTTTTGTCTGCGAAAAGGCAGGCAGCGACAAGGTGATGATGGGCACCGATCAACCGTTTGGCAATGCGCAAAAGAATCCGGTGCAATTTGTTCAGTCCTGCTGCGGCGTGGGCACCGCCGAGAGTGCGATGATACTGGGCGACACCGCCGCACGTGTGTTTCGCATTCCGCAAACCCAAGGAGCCGCATAAATGCCGGGCGTACACAAGGTATCCATGACCGTCAACGGCAAGGCCGTCACCGGCAATGTCGAAGGACGCACGCTGCTGGTACAGTTTCTGCGCGAGCATCTGCAATTGACCGGCACACATGTGGGCTGCGACACCAGTCAGTGCGGCTGCTGCACCGTACATCTCAATGGCAATGGCGTGAAATCCTGTGCGGTGCTGGCGCTGGCCTGTCAGGACGCGAACGTGGTCACTATTGAAGGATTGGCGAACCAAGACAAACTGCATCCGATGCAGGAGGCGTTTCGCGAACACCACGGGCTGCAATGCGGCTATTGCACGCCGGGCATGATCATGTCGGCAGTGGATATGGTGAACCGCAACGGCTTTGATCTCGACGAAAAAACCGTGCGCAAACACCTCGAAGGCAATATCTGCCGCTGCACCGGCTATCACAACATTGTTCTCGCCGTGCAGGCGGGCGCTGCTGCCATGAAAAACACTTAGCCGGCGCCGGTCACGGTTCAAGGAGCATTGATCTTATGTACGATTTTGATTATCACAAACCCGCCAGCCTCGATGAAGCGGCGCGACTGCTTGCTGCAAAAGGCGATAACAAACTGCTGGCGGGCGGCATGAGCCTGATTCCCAGTTTGAAAATGCGTTTGAATCGCTATTCGGCGCTGGTCGATCTGGGCGCATTGCAGGACATCAAAGGCATCCGCCGCGAGGGCGATGCGCTGGTGATCGGTGCCATGACGCCGCATGCGGTGGTGGCCGCGAGCGCCGACGTACAAAAAATCATTCCCGCCATCGCCTCGCTGGCCGAGGGCATCGGCGATCCGCTGGTGCGCAATCGCGGCACCATGGGCGGCTCGATGGCGAATGCCGATCCGGCGGCGGATTATCCTTCCGCCATCGTCGGGCTGGGCGCAACCGTAGTAACCAATCAACGCAGCATCGCGGGTGACGATTTTTTCAAGGGTGTGTTTGAAACCGCGCTGCAAGCCGGCGAAATCATCAAGGAAGTGCGTTTTCCGATTCCGCAAAAAGCCGCTTATGCAAAATACCGTCAGCCTGCCTCGCGCTTTGCCATCGTCGGTGTGTTTGTTTCAAAATCCGCCCATGGCGTGCGCGTCGCCGTCACCGGCGCCGCACCCTCCGTGTTTCGTTTTGCGGCAGCGGAAGCTGCGCTCACCAAACGGTTTGATCCGGCGGCGCTCGACGGCCTCACCATCAAGGCGGATGACCTGAATTCCGACATACACGCCGGCGCCGACTACCGCGCGCATTGCGTGGTGGAGATGACGCGGCGCGCGGTGTTGGCGGCGCAATAAAATTGTGACCTTGCGGTTGCGCAACCGTAGGATGGGTACTGGCCAATGGCCGTAACCCATCACAACGCAAGGTCACACACCGCCAAATGACACATAGTCGTTATGGAAAATACCGCCGTACCAACAGCGGCATGCGGCGCGTATTTGTGATGGGTTTCACCCATCCTACGTTGGCATGATCGTAGCGTTGAATTACAGGCCCCTCACATGTCTCAATCCCCAGCAGCCCAAAGCCATCACATCGGCCAACCCGTCCGCCGCAAAGAGGATTTACGTCTCATCACCGGCAAAGGCCGCTTCAGCGATGACGTGAATCTGCCGCAACAAGTGTACGCGGTGATGCTGCGCTCGCCGCACGCGCATGCGCGCATACGTTCCATCGACAGCCAAAAAGCGCTGGCGATGCCCGGCGTGATTACCGTGCTCACCGGTGCGGACCTGCGTGCCGATGGGATCAAGCACATCCCGTACAATGTATTCACCTTGCATCCGGCGGAAGTGCAATTGGAAAACACCGACGGCACGCCGCCGTTTGTCACGCCGTGTTACTCGATGGCGATTGAGAAAGCGCGCTACGTGGGCGAAGTCATCGCCATGGTGGTGGCGCAGACGGTCGATAGGGCGAAAGATGGCGCCGAGCAGATTGAAGTTGATTACGAAGTGCTGCCTTCTGTCACCGCGACACGCGCCGCCGCGCAACCGGACGCGCCGCGCCTGTGGGACGAGGCCGCATCGAATGTGTGCGTCGATGCCGAAGTAGGCGCCAAGGCGGCCACCGCCGCGGCGTTTGCCCGCGCCGCGCACATCGCCCAGATTGAAACCTGGATACAACGCGTCACCGGGGTGCCGATGGAGCCGCGCGCGGCTGTCGGCGAATACGATACGGCCACGCAGCGCTACACCCTGCACGCGGGCAGTGGCGGTTCGGTGCGTCTTAAAAAAGACTTGGCACTTATACTCGATGTGCCCGAAGAAAAAGTACGCGTGCTGATGGACGACGTGGGCGGCAACTTTGGCACGCGCGGCATGATCTACCCGGAGTTCGCGCTCGCGCCGTGGGCCGCGCGCCGCATCGGACGCCCGGTGAAGTGGACCTGCGAACGCAGCGAAGCCTTCGTCAGCGATTTTCAGGGACGCGATCTGGCGGTGAACGCGGAACTCGCGCTCGACGCCGACGGAAATTTTCTGGCGATGCGCGGCTCCAACATCGGCAATTCGGGAGGACACACCGGCAGCTTCACGCCGCTGCAAAAAGGCGTGGAGATCATGTCGAGCATCTATCGCATGCCGTGCGCGAATTTTCGCGCACGCGCGGTGGTGAGCAACACCGTGCCCACGCGCCCCTATCGCAGCTCGGGGCGGCCCGAAGTGATGTTTGTGATGGAACGGCTGATCGATATCGCCGCGCGTGACTTCGGTTTTGATCGCGTGGCGCTGCGGCGGAAAAATTTACTCAAGTCCGCGGAACTGCCGTACACCAACCCCTTCGGCATGCACTACGACAGCGGCGATTATCATGATGCGATGGACAAGGCGCTCGCGCTCGGCAATTGGGCGGGATTCGCCGCGCGAAAGGCCGAAGCGAAGCAACGCGGCAAATGCCGCGGCATCGGCATCGCGAATTACGTCGACACCGCCACGGGTGCGCCGCGTGAACGCGCGGAAGTCACGGTACACCCCGATGGGCGCGTGGAGGTGGTGCTCGGCACCATCTCCAACGGCCAGGGCCACGAAACCAGCTTCGCGCAGTTGGTGACGGAGTGGCTGGGCGTGCCGTTTGACAGCGTGCGCCTCATCACCGGCGACACCGACATCGTGCAGGTCGGCGGCGGCACGCACTCGGGTCGCGGCATGCGCATGGGCAGCGTGGTGATCTGGAATTCCGCGAAGGAAATTATTGCCAAGGGCAAACGCATCGCGGCGCGGCTGCTGGAAAGCGATCCGAGCGTGATTCAATTCGACAACGGTCGCTTCAAAGTGCAAGGTACGACAACCTCCGTCAGTCTGTTCGAGGTCACGGCAGCGGCAACGCAATTGAAAGACCTGCCGGAAGACTTGCGCGGGCCGCTGGCGGCATTCAGCGATGAGTCGTTCAACGAAGCGAGCTTTCCGTACGGCTGCCATGTGTGCGAAGTCGAAATCGATCCGGCGCTGGGCACGCTGGAGATCGTAAAATATTCCGCCGTGGATGATGTGGGCCGCGCGGTCAACCCGATGATCATTCACGGCCAGGTTCACGGTGGTATCGCGCAAGGCGTGGGCCAAGCGTTGTGGGAGCAATGTTATTACGACGCCGCGAGCGGCCAACCGCTCACCGGATCGCTGATGGATTACGCCATGCCGCGCGCGGATAACTTTCCATTTTTTGATGCGGAATTCACCGAGGTGCCCTGCACCACGCATCCGCTCGGCATGCGTCCCGCCGGCGAAGGTGGCACCACGCCGGCGCTCGGCGTGGTGATTAACGCGGTGGTCGATGCGTTATCGGAGTACGGCGTGAAGCACATTGAAATGCCGGCGACGCCGGAGCGTATCTGGCGTGCCATCCACGGCAAGTAAATTAAAAATATCGTTAATAAACATATAGTTATGATATTTTCATTGCGTGCGCTCTGTGTGCTTGCCGTGGTAATTCCGGCCTTCACTGCACACGCACAACTATTTCCCAACCGCCCGATACGCCTGATCGTGCCGTTTCCGCCCGGCGGCGGAACCGATGCCACTGCACGCATCCTGACGCAGGCATTGGCGGAAAGCGCGGGCTGGCAACTGGTGGTTGAAAACCGCGCGGGCGCAACGGGCCGCATCGGCACCGAATTTGCAGCCAAGGCGCCCGCCGACGGCTACACGCTGCTGCTCGGCACCGCCGGCCCCAATGCCATACTGCCCAGCACGCGCGTCAAGTTGGCCTACGATGCGGTGAAAGATTTCGCGCCCATCAGCCTGATTGATTCCGCCGACTACGCGCTGGTGGCACATCCGTCGGCGCCGATCCGGACAGTGAAGGATTTAATCACGCTGGCGCAAAGCCGTCCGGGACAAATCACCTTTGCTTCCGCCGGCAATCTTTCGGTGGCGCATCTTGCAGGGGAGTTTTTCAAGCAGTTCGCCAAACTCGACCTCGTGCATATTCCGTACAAAGGTGGCGGCCCCGCCGTGGTCGCCACACTGAGTGGTGAAACGGCGCTCTACTTCGGCGGTCCCAGCGTAGTACATCAATCCAAGGCCGGCAAGCTGCGCGCCATCGCCACCACGGGCGCTACACGTTCAAAAATATTTCCGCAGTTGCCCGCCATTGCCGAAACGCTGCCGGGCTATGAAATTTCGCAGTGGGTGGGCGTGCTCGCGCCCGCCGGCACGCCCAAGGACATCGTGGCGAATGTGCATACCACGTTCGTGAAGGCGATCAGCACCGCCAAGGTCGCGCAACAATTCGCGGCGGCAGGATCGCAACCCGTGGGAAATTCGCCGGAAGAATTTACCGCCCATATCAAAACGGAAATCGCCAAGTGGCAAAAGGTGGTGGGCGGATTGAAGGTGCAGATTGATTAGAGCGATTAGCAAGGTAGTATTTCGTTGTAAAAGTTGAAACTCGCCCCATCCCCCTCCTAACCTCCCCCTTGAAGGGGCAGGGACTCTATTCCCTCCCCTTCAGGGGGAGGGCTAGGGTGGGGGTGGGGTGACTAACGGAGAAAACAAACTGTGAATGACTCGCTAACGTCCTATAAATCCACGATATTCCTTCGCTACGTCATCGGGTTCGCCACTGCGCTGATAACCTGCATTTGTGCTTCTCACGCACAGGACTACCCCGCCAAAGCCGTGCGCATAGCCATCCCCTTCGCCGCCGGCGGCGGCACCGATGTCAACGCGCGCCAACTGGCGGATCGTCTGAGCAAGCTATGGAAGCAGCCGGTGATCGTCGACAACCTCGGCGGTGGCGGTGGCAACGTCGCAGCGGCTTCGGTTATTTCCAAACCCGATGACGGTTACACGGTGTTTTTTACCTCCATGAACGTGATCACGCTGAATCCGCTGCTCTACAAAAAACTCTCATACGACGCCGACCGTGATTTTGCGCCGGTGATGTTGTATAGCGACACGCCGCATGTGCTGATGATCAGCAGCGCCTTCCCTGCCGCCAAGTTGTCGGAATTTATCGCGCATGCCAGGGCCAATGCCAATGCCGGCGCGATTCATTTTGGTTCCGGCGGTCACGGTACCTCGCAGCATTTGTCGGGCGAGTTGCTCAAAATCCGCGCCGGCGTTGATCTGCGGCATGTGCCGTACAAAGGCAGCGGCCAGGCCGTACCCGCGATCATCAGCAATGAAATTCAAATGATCTTCGAAAGCATCTCCACCGCCATCGGACATATACGCGGCGGGCGCATACGCGGCCTGGGTGTGGCGAGCCGCGCGCGCGCACCCGTGCTGCCCGATGTGCCCACTATGGAAGAAGGTGGGTTTCCCGGCTTTACCTCGGGCGTGTGGGCGGGCGTGGTGGTGCGCAGCGGCACGCCGGCGCCGGTGGTGTCAACCTTGAACCGCGGCATCAACACCGTGGTAAGCGACACCGATTACAAAAAACAGATGAGTGACCTCGGCATTAATCTCGTGGGCGGCACACCGGAGCAACTCACCACCTACATCGCCAACGAACGTAAAATCTGGACGCCGATCATCCAGAAACTGAATCTCAAGCTCGACTGAACCGTAAAATCAACCCAAAGCCCAACCCAGCAAGCCGTCACCACACCCGGAGTGCCACCATGATCCAGGATACCCTGAACACCATTTTCCCCATCGCCGGCTGGCCGGAATCGCGCGCCAACGAGCTTGAGATCACCGGCGGCCTCGACCCGTTTCTGCCGACACCGTTCCGCATGGCCGAGGCCAGCACCGCCACACTGGCGGCGGTCGGCCTCGCGATGAACGACCTGTGGGAAATACGCACCGGACAGCGCCAAAAAATCGCCATCAATACGCGGCAGGCAACCGCGTCGCTGCGCAGCGGCACTTATCTGAAAATGGAAGACACGCCCGTGCCGAACGGACGCAACGTGGTGATGGGCACCTATCCGGCCAAGCATGGCCGCTGGAGCTACATCCATTGCAATTTTCCGAATCATCGCGCGGCGGCGCTCAAAGTGCTGGGCGTGGCGGAAGATCGCGACGCGGTGACCAAGGCCATTGCGCAATGGGACGCGCTCGAACTCGAAGAAGCGATCATCGCCGCGGGCGGAGCCGGCGGCATGGTGCGCACCATGGCGGAATGGGCGCAGCACCCGCAAGGCATCGCCATCGCGGGGTTGCCGCTGATGGAAATCGTCAAGATCGCCGACAGTCCGGCGGAGCCGCTGCCCAAGGGCGACCGGCCTTTGTCAGGTGTTCGCGTGCTCGACCTCACGCGTGTGATCGCCGGGCCGACCTGCGCCCGCACACTCGCCGAGCATGGCGCGGAAGTGCTGAAGATCACAGGAAAACATTTGCCCAGCCTGGGCCGTCAGGAATACGACACCGGCCACGGCAAGCTCTCCGCGCATTTGGATTTGCGCGAAGCAAAAGATGTGGACATCCTGCGCGGGCTGGTGCGCAAAGCCGATGTGTTCTCGCAGGGCTACCGCCCCGGCACGCTCGGCAGTCGTGGCTTCACACCCGAGGCGCTGGCGCAATTGCGACCAGGCATCGTGGTGGTCTCGCTGTGCGCGTTCAGTCACGCCGGCCCGTGGGCCTCGCGCCGCGGCTTCGATACCGTGGTGCAAACCGTCAGCGGCATTACCCATCGCCAGGGCGAGGTGTTCCCTGGTGCTACGCCCGGTCCGCAGTTCTACCCGGTGTCGGCGATTGATTTCCTCACCGGCTATCTCATGGCATTCGGCGCATCGGTGGCGCTGGCGCGCCGCACGCGCGAAGGCGGCAGTTGGCTGGTGCGCATCTCGCTGGCGCAGGTGGGCCGCTGGCTGGTGCAGCGTGGCGAAGTGCCGGCGGCGGAACTCGCCAACGTGGCCAGGGAATTCACGCCCGAGGAACTCGAACGCTGGAAGATAACCAGCAACACGCCGGTGGGCAGACTGCAACATCTCGGGCCGGTGATTCGCATGTCAGAAACGCCGCCCTACTGGGACAAGCCCACGGTGCCGCTCGGATATCACCAGCCGGTGTGGCCCGCGTAGTCGATAGAGTCGATAGCAAAAAGTTACTGACTCTCGCGCAGGCCCTTGTCGCGTATCAATACGCGCCATCGCGCCACGTCCGACTTGAGCCACGCGGAAAATTCCGCCGGCGAACTGGCGACGACCTCGAAGCCCTGCGTGAGCACCAGTTTCTTGATGTCGGGCAATTGCAGGGTGGCGGTAATGCCCTGAAATAGCTGCGCGACAATTTTCGCCGGTGTGCCTGCCGGCACGAATACGCCCAGCGGGGTGTCCGCCTCATAGCCCGGCACGCCCGCTGCGGCAATGGTGGGTAAGTCAGGCAACAACGCGCTCGGCTTGATGCTCGCCACCGCCAGCGCACGCATGCGCCCCGATTTTACATAGGGCAACCCCGAACCCGCCGAGGGAAACAGCACTTGCACCTGTCCGCCAAGCAAACCCACCAGCGCCGGTCCCACGCCGCGATACGGCACGCGCACGATATTGACGCCCGCGATGGCATTGAATAATTCCGCCGCGAGATGCGACGAGGAACCCACCGATCCGCTGCCGTAATTCAACTCACCGGGCCGCGCCTTCGCCAGCGCGAGCAACTCGCGCACCGATTTCACCGGCAACGACGGATGCACGGCCAGCAGATTGGGCGCATTCACCGCCAGCGTGACCGGCACAAAGTCGCGCGCCGAATCCCATTGCGACTTGGCCTGCAACAACGGAGACACCCACAGTGGGGTGCTGTAAAAAAGTACGGTGTAACCATCCGGCGATGCCTTGGCCGCGATTTCCGGCGCGAGGATGCCGCGGTTATCCACAACCGCAGTCTGCCCGAAGGTTTCCGGCAGGCGTTTGGCAAGCACACGGGCAACCACATCGCTGCCACTGCCCGGTTGCGAGGTGTAAATGTGCAGCGGGCGGGCGGGATACTCCTGCGCGCAGGCCAGGCCGCAACAGAGCATGCCTAACGTGCCGGCAGGCACGATGTCGCGTTGCAACCTCATTCCCGGCTCACTGCAGCAGTTCCAGTATGCGCGCGTAAATCTTGTCATCCACCGCAACGCGCGCCGCCGCGCCCGCCTCGGCGGCACGCTTGCGATGCGCCTGACTTTTTTCGCCTGGCAGCCGCACGCGCTCAACTCCAGGTGCGGGCCGGCTTGCCTTGAAAATTTGTTTGAGTTCCGACACGCGCGCGCGGTATTGTCCGCCGGGCATCAGCAGTTCAGGATCAATCAGCAGAAAAAACAGCCCGAAGTCGCTATCCGATTTAATCACCGGCGCGGTACCCGCGAGCATGCCGAGCAAATGCACGGCGAGCGCCATGCCGGAACCGCGATGCGCGCCCCAGGTGAGAAACGCGCCGTTGAGCGCGGCCTCGGGATCGACGGTCGGGTAACCATTGTTATCCAGGGCCAGCCCCTCGGGCAACTGCTCGCCCTTGGCTTTGGCGAGGTTGGCGCCGCCATGCGTGGCGGCCGACATCGACATATCGATCAGCACCGGCTCGTCATCACTCGGAAACGCAAACGCCACCGGACAGGTGCCGAACAACGGCTCCATCCCGCCGAACGGCGCGGTGCGCGCGGCCCCCTGGATCGCATGCATCGCAACAAACCCCGCGCGCGCCGCGCGCTCCACGTAATACGCCAGCCGGCCGCTGAACCACGTGTTGTTCACACTGACTACGGCAATGCCGGTTTTGCGGCAAATTTTTATTGCCTTATCGATGGCGATAACGGATGTCGCATAGGCCAGATTGCCGCCGCCGTCGATAAGCGCGGAGTTCACCGTTTCATGCACCACCTTGATTTCACCAGCGGGCGCGCGATCCTTCAATAGCTTGGCCAGCGTCGGCAGTCGCGCCAGACTGGAGAACTCGTGGCCGGACAGCGCCGCATCCACCAGATGCGCCGCCACCATCGCCGCATAGGCGGGCGGCATGCCGTAGCGCGTCAATACGCGCACGCCCAGATCGGTTGCTGCTTCGGTAGTCAGTTCCATGGCGAGGGAAAATCCTTGATGGCGGATTTGATGAAGGTTGTCTTGCTGGTATCGCGGGCTAGAGTAACATCGCGGTTTGAGAATTTACAAGCCACGCAGTGTGGAATAATTTCATTGAACTCGTCCGGATAAAGGACAAAACATGCCCTCTCTCTTTCGCGCGAGTACTGCATTTTTGGTGGTAGCAGCGTCGGCTTGCGTGAGCGCGCAAGAGTACCCCACGCGCGTCATTCGCATCGTCGTCGCGCAAGCCCCCGCATCCGGCCCCGATCTCACCGCGCGCGCCGTGGCACAAAAACTTACCGAGTCATGGGGCCAGCAAGTGGTCGTTGAAAACCGCCCCGGCGCGAACGGCATTATCGGCGGCGAGCTGGTGGCAAAATCCAAGCCTGACGGCTATACGATGTTGCTCGGCGTCGGCAGCGCGATCGTAATCAATCCCTTCGTTTACAAGACGCTCCCGTTCGATCCGTTGCGCGATCTGGCGCCGGTGACGCAAATATTCGCCAACACGTTTGGTCTGATCGTGACGCCCACCTTGCCGGTTAATTCAGTCAAGGCGCTGGTGGCATTGGCGAAGTCGCGCCCCAACCAGCTCACCTACGGTTCCGCCGGGTTGGGCAACACCACCCATCTCGGTGCGGAATTATTCGCCGCCGCCAGCGGCATCAAGCTGCTGCATGTGCCCTACAAAGGCACCACGCCCGCGCAAACCGATCTGATGAGCGGGCACATTTCCCTGATGTTCGTCACCACGCAGGGCGTGGCGCCGCATATCGCCGGCGGCAAGATACGTATTCTGGCGACGTGCGGGCTCCAACGTTCTGCCGCATTTCCGGCGGCGCCGACGTTGATCGAATCCGGCTATCCCGGCGTAACGTTCGCCGGGTGGAACGGTTTGTTTGCCCCCGCCAATACGCCTGCGGAAATCATCGCCAAGGTTTCCAGAGAAGTTGGACGCCATCTCACCGTGCCGGAATTTCGTGAGCGCATGGCGAGTCTCGGCGCCGATCCCGCGCCGAATACGCCGGAGGCCTTTGCATCGATGATCAAGGCGGAAGCGCAGATGTGGTCGAAGCTGATACGCAACCTGGGACTGGAGCACAGCCAGTAAGCCGTTACAATGTGATGCAAAATACCGACAACACGCCTTCGCCTCATATACGAAAAAAACCGGGAACACGTAAAAATGTCCGCACCTGCCAAAAGTACCAATAGTACCAATAGCACCAATAGCAGCCGCATCGGAGAACCCGTACGCCGCAAGGAAGACTTGCGCCTGATCAGCGGCAAGGGCCGTTTCAGCGACGACGTGAATTTTCCGGGACAAGCGTATGCGGTGATGCTGCGCTCGCCACATGCGCATGCGCGCATACGCTCGATGGATACTCGCAAGGCTTTATCCGTGCCCGGCGTGATTAAAGTGCTCACCGGCGCCGACTGGCTCGCCGATGGCATCAAGCCGCTGCCGCACGTTGCCCAATCCTCGCACCCGGCGGAGCCGGCGCTCGACAATCCGCCGGGATTCAAGGAATTCGACACGCCGCACTATCCTTTGGCGATTGACCGCGTACGCTACGTCGGCGACGCGGTCGCGATCATCGTGGCCGACACCATCAACAACGCCAAGGATGGCGCAGAACAAATCGAAGTGGATTACGACGTGCTGCCATCGGTCACGGGCACTTTGGCGGCCGCGCAACCCGGCGCGCCGCGCTTGTGGGACGACGCAACATCGAACATTGGTCTCGATGCCGAAGTCGGCGACAAAGCGGCAACCGACGCCGCGTTCGCGCGTGCCGCGTACGTCGCAATACTCGAAACCTGGATTCAACGCGTCACCGGCGTGCCGATGGAACCGCGCGCCGCAGTCGCATCGTACGATCCGAACACGCAGCGCTACACCCTGCACGCCGGCAGCGGCGGCGCGGTGCGGCTGAAAACCGATCTCGCGAAAATGCTCGATGTGCCCGCCGACAAGGTTCGCGTGCTGATGGATGACATCGGCGGCAATTTCGGCACGCGCGGCATGATCTATCCGGAGTTTGGCCTGGTGGCATGGGCCGCGCGTCGCGCCGGTCGTCCGGTGAAGTGGACGTGCGAACGCAGCGAAGCGTTCGCCACCGACTATCAGGCACGCGATCTGGCGGTAACGGCTGAACTCGCACTCGATGCCAAGGGCAACTTTCTCGCCATGCGCGGCGTAAATATCAGCAATCAGGGATCGCACCAGACGAATTACGGCCCGCTGAAAAAAGGCGTCGAGATCATGTCGAGCCTGTATCGCGTGCCCACCGCGTTTTTCAAGGCGCGCGGCGTGGTGAGCAACACCATGCTCACGCGCCCGTATCGCAGCGCCGGACGGCCCGAAGTGATGTACGTGATGGAGCGGCTGATCGACATCGCCGCGCGCGATTTCGGTTTTGACCGCGCCGAATTGCGCCGGCGTAATTTGTTGAAGTCCGCGGAGCTGCCGTACACCAACCCCTTCGGCATGATTTACGACAGTGGCGACTATCACGACGCGATGGAAAAAGCCCTCAAGCGCAGCGACTGGAGTGGCTTTGCCGCCCGCCGCGCCGAAGCCAAACAGCGCGGCAAGTGCCGCGGCATCGGCGTGGCCAATTATTTGGACACCGCCACCGGCATTCCGCGAGAACGCGCGGAAGTCACGGTGCATCCCGACGGCAAAGTGGATGTCGTGCTCGGCATCGTGTCCAACGGCCAGGGTCACGAAACCAGCTTTGCGCAACTCATTAATCATTGGCTGGGCGTGCCGATCGATGATGTGCGCCTGATCGTGGGTGACACGGATATCGTCAGTGTCGGCGGCGGCACGCATTCCGGCCGCGGCATGCGCATGGGCAGCGTGGTGATCTGGAATGCCGCAAATGAAATTATTGCAAAAGGCACACGCATTGCCGCGCGGCTGCTGGAATGCGACCCGAGCAACGTTCAGTTCGACAACGGCAGCTTCAAAGCGAACAACGCCAATCAGTCAATCAGCCTCGCCAAAGTCGCGGCTGCCGCGCAACAACTCAAAGATTTGCCTGATGATCTGCGCGGGCCGCTGGCGGCTATCTCCGATGTGACCGATCACACGCCGAGTTTTCCGTACGGCTGCCATGTGTGCGAAGTTGAAATCGACCCCACATTGGGCACGCTGGAAATCGTGCATTACTCGGCGGTGGATGATGTGGGCCTCGCGGTGAATCCGATGATTGTTCACGGCCAGGTTCACGGTGGCATCGTGCAGGGCGTGGGCCAGGCGCTGCTTGAGCAATGTTATTACGAAGACGGCAGCGGACAACTGCTCACCGGCTCGTTCATGGATTACGCCATGCCGCGCGCGGACAACTTTCCGTTTTTTGATACCGAATTCACCGAAGTGCCCAGCACCACGCATCCGCTCGGCATTCGCCCGGCGGGTGAAGGCGGCACCACGCCTGCGCTCGGCGTGGCAATCAACGCCGTGGTTGACGCGTTGTCGGAGTACGGCGTCAAACACATCGAGATGCCCGCCACGCCGGAACGCATCTGGCGTGCCATTCATCAGAAGGATTAATTAAAAAGTTGTTTATAAACATATACTTACATGTTTAACCCCGCACAAAGTCATCACATCGGCCAACCCGTGCGGCGTAAGGAAGACCTGCGCCTCGTCACGGGGCAAGGCCGTTTCAGCGATGACGTGAATCTGCCGCAGCAGGTATACGCGGTAATGCTGCGTTCGCCGCACGCGCATGCGCACATCCGCTCGATCCACACGCAACCCGCGCTGACAATGCCGGGCGTGCTGGCGGTACTCACCGGCGCGGACATGATCCCCGATGGCATCAAGCCGATTCCGCACCAGCCGTTCAACACCCACCCCGCCGATATTCAGATGGTAAACACCGACGGCTCGGCGATTTTCGCAGCACCCCAATATCCGCTGGCGCTGCACCGGGTGCGCCATGTCGGTGAAGTGGTGGCGATGGTGATTGCATCCAGCGTGGCACAGGCAAAAGATGGCACCGAAGCCATCGAGGTCGAATACGAAGCGCTGCCTGTCGTCACCAACACCGTCGCTGCCGTGGCGCCCGACGCACCCAAGCTGTGGGATCAGGCGCGCTCCAACGTGTGCGTCGATGCGGACACCGGCGACCGCGCCGCGACGGAAGCCGCGTTCGCGCGCGCCGCGCACGTGGTGAAATTTCACACCTGGATACAACGCGTCACCGGCGTGCCGATGGAGCCGCGCGCCGCCATTGGAGAATACGATACCGCCACGCAACGCTACACGCTGCACGCCGGCAACGGCGGCGCGGTGCGCCTGAAACACGAGCTCGCCGGCATCCTCGGCGTACCAGCCGAAAAAGTACGCGCATTGATGCACGACATCGGCGGCAACTTCGGCACGCGCGGCTTCATCTATCCCGAGTTTGCGCTGGTGGCGTGGGCCGCGCGCCGCGTAGGCCGCCCGGTGAAATGGACCTGTGACCGCAGCGAAGCATTTCTCAGCGATTATCAGGGCCGCGATCTCGCGGTGGATGCCGAACTGGCACTCGACGCCGAAGGCAATTTCCTCG
>CAMDDY010000040.1 GCA_945893125.1 Bordetella parapertussis | reverse complement strand
GATCCCAGGCTGTAGAGGATGAACACCAGAAAAAGAATCACAATATATTTCATCGGCGCAGTGTAATCGAAGCCCGCCGGGAGCGCCATTGAGAATCCCGGGCCGCGACTTCAGTCCGCCGGTGTGGGCGACGCTGGCGATGATCGCGGGCGTTGCGTTGACCATTGCGCTCGGCTTCTGGCAGTTGGGCCGCGCCGATACCAAGCAGTCATTACAACGCCGTATCAACGACTTCGCGAAACAGACGCCGGTTGCCGTCGGCGCCGCGGCACTAAATGTTGATGACGTGTTGCTGCGGCACATCGAGGCGCGCGGCCGCTTCGAACCCCGGCATACGGTATTCATCGACAATCGCTTGTACAAACATCAGCCGGGCTATTACGTGTACATGCCGCTGCGCATCGCAGGTACCGAAAAATTCGTGTTGGTGAATCGCGGCTGGATCGCGGCGGGCGCCGAACGCAATCGGGCGCCGGTGGTCAAAACGCCTGAAGCAGAGGTGGTGGTGCGCGGCACGGCGGTGCCGGCCAGCGAGCGTTTTATCGAGCTTTCGAGCAAGGTCGCCGACGGCAACCTCTGGCAAAATATGGTGGTTGAGCGCTTTCGCCAGGCCACCCAGCTCGATGTGCAGCCCATTATCATGCAGCAAACGCAGTTGCACGGCGCGCCCGACGACGGACTGATACGCGATTGGCCGCCGGTTGATCTAAAGCGCAACACCCATCTCGCGTATGCCGTGCAGTGGTTCGCGCTGGCTGCGGCAATTTTCATTTACTGGCTGGTTATCAATGTCCGAGCAAGAATCAACTCAGCAACGCAGTGAGCAACGCAAGAGCCAGCACATGCTGCTGCTGATCGCGGCGGTGTGCCTTGCGCCGTTCGTGGCGTCGTTTACTTTGTATTATTTCTGGCAACCCGAGGGGCGCGTCAACTATGGTGAATTGGTTGAGGGTGTCGAGGCGCCGGTGGGCGCATTGGCCGCGCACGAGGGCGGCAAGCCGTTCGACTTTGCACAGTTGCGCGGCCGCTGGATTTTTGTGACGGTGGATTCGGGCGCCTGCGACGATTATTGCCGGAACAAGCTGTGGAAAATGCGCCAGGTGCGTTTGACGCAAGGCAAGTATCCGGAGCGTATCGAACGGGTGTGGCTGCTGAGTGACACGCAACCCGTGGCCGCCACTGTCAGCAAGGAATACAACGGCACATGGATCGCCCGCGCGCAAGGCAGCGCAGTGTTGAAATCGTTGCCGTATCGCGACGCTCGGCGCGATCACATTTATCTGGTCGATCCGCTGGGCAATGTGGTGTTGCGCTATGCGAAAGATGCGGATCCCACGCGCATGAAAAAAGACATCACGCGATTGTTGCGGGTGTCGCGCATCGGCTGATACCGTGTAAGGTGTAAGGTGTAAGGTGTAAGGTGTAAAAGGTGTGAGGCGTGAAGCGTGAGGCGCGCGACTTCCCGGTTAAATGAAACCATAACCATATGAGTTATTTGTTTGTTTAAAAAGATAATTTTATTTACGACCGCGTTTACATTTGTCGTGGTCGTGGTGGGTGCGTTCGTGCGGCTCACCGACGCAGGCCTGGGTTGTCCCGATTGGCCCGGGTGCTACGGAAAGCCCACGCCCGCACACGCCGCAAGTGACATTGCCAAAGCAGTGGTGGCGCAGGGCGGCACGCACGGGCCGGTGTCGATTCAAAAAGCCTGGCATGAAATGTTGCATCGTTATCTCGCGGGTGCGCTGGGGCTGCTGATACTCGGCGTTGCCGTTGCCGCATGGGTGAAACGCAAGCGACTTGAGCAGTCACCGTGGCTCGCCAGTGTATTGCTGCTGCTGGTGATATTTCAGGCCGCGCTGGGCATGTGGACGGTGACGATGCTGCTAAAACCCGTGATCGTGACCCTGCATTTGCTCGGCGGGATGGCGACTCTGGCGTTGCTGACCTGGCTTGCGATGCGGCAGGTGCGTGTCGCACCGCCCATCGTGTCCATCGCCGGTGCGCCGCCGCTGCGACCGTGGGCGCTGCTGGGGCTGGCCCTGCTGGTGGCGCAAATCGCACTCGGCGGCTGGGTCAGCACCAACTACGCGGCGCTCGCGTGCATCGATCTGCCCACGTGTCAAGGCGCCTGGATTCCGAAGATGGATTTCCAGCACGGCTTTCAATTGTTGCGCGAACTCGGCCACACTGCGGCGGGCGACAAGTTGCGCTACGACGCGCTCACGGCAATCCATTGGACGCATCGCGTGGGCGCGGTGGTGGTGACGGGCTATCTCGCATGGCTCTCGTGGCGCGTGTCGCGTGTCAGCGGCCTGCGCGTAATCGCCCTGGTGATCGGCGTGTTGCTCGTGGCGCAGGTGTCGCTGGGCGCCGGCAATATTCTGACCGGACTCAAACTGGCGGTTGCAGTGGCGCACAACGCGGGCGCCGCGCTGTTACTGATGGCGCTGGTGGTGCTAAACTTCGCGCTTTCCCCGATGTCACACAGGCCGGAATCGTAATGTCAACTGTCGCCGCCGGGCAGCCTACCGGCTCCCGTATTTATCAGTTCTATCAGCTCACCAAGCCGCGCGTGGTGTCGCTGATCGTGTTTACCGCGATTATCGGCATGTTGCTGGCGGTGCCGGGCATGGTGGCGCTGCAACCTTTCCTCGCGGGCACGATCGGCATTGCGCTGGTGGCGGGCGCGGCTGCGGCGATGAACTGCCTGGTCGAGCAAAAAATAGACGCCATCATGGCGCGCACCCGCGCGCGTCCGCTGCCGCTCGGACAACTGACCTCGATGCATACGCTGATCTTCGCCAGCATCGTCGGCGGCATCGGCCTCGCGGTACTGTATTTCTGGGTCAACGCGCTGACGATGTGGCTGACGCTCGCCACGTTTGTGGGTTACGCGGTGATTTACACCGTGATCCTCAAACCGATGACGCCACAAAACATTGTGATCGGCGGCGCGTCGGGCGCGATGCCGCCGGTGCTGGGCTGGGCCGCGATGACCGGCGAAGTCACTGCCGAAGCCCTGACGCTGTTTTTGATTATTTTTGCGTGGACGCCGCCGCATTTCTGGGCGCTGGCGCTGTACCGCCGCGAGGAATACGCGAAGGCGGGCGTGCCCATGCTGCCGGTGACGCACGGCGAAAAATTCACCCGGCTCAATGTGCTGCTCTACACCATCATTCTGGTGGCATGTTCGCTGCTGCCGTTCACGGTGAAATTATCGGGGCTGATTTACCTCGCGTCCGCGCTGGCATTGGGCGCGGGCTTCATGATGTACGCCGTTAAAATCTATCGCAACTACAGCGATGCGTTGGCGCGCAAGACGTTTCGTTTTTCGATCATTTATCTGACAGCGTTGTTTGCGGCGCTGCTGATCGATCATTACTTCCGCATACTGCTGTAGCGTGATGACGCCAGCCGTTCGTGCCGCTGTGACCGCGTTGGTGTGCGCGCTGGCGGCCTGCGGTCCCGCTTCACCGCCGGCCCCGAAATTTCAATCGACGGACATTACCGGCGCCAATTTCGGCAAGACGCTCGCGCTCACCGACCACACCGGCAAACCCCGCACGCTGGCGGATTTTCAGGGCAAGATCGTGGTGGTGTTTTTTGGTTTTACGCAGTGCCCCGACGTGTGCCCGACCACGCTGGCCGAAATGGCGAAAGTCATCAAGGAACTCGGCGCCGACGGCGGCAAGGTGCAGGTGCTGTTCGTATCCGTCGATCCCGAGCGCGACACGCAGGCCTTGCTCAAGCAATACGTCACCGCGTTTCATCCGTCGTTTCTCGGCTTGGCGGGCGACGCCGACGCCACGGCACGCACGGCAAAAGAGTTCAAGGTGTATGTACAAAAGCAGCCCGCCAAGAGCGGCGGCTACAGCGTCGATCACTCGGCGGGCACGTTTATACTCGACAGCCAAGGCCGGCTACGGCTGTTCGCGCAGTACGGCGCGGGGGCGCCGGTGTTGCTTAACGACATCAAAATATTGTTGAAGCAGCGTTCGTAGCAGCGGGTTGCGGCGGCAGAAACAAAAACCCCGGCGCACCGGGGTTTTTTAATCGGGAAACCAGCGTGGCTCAGGCTGAGACCGCGCTTACCATCGATCCTTTCATTTTCTCCAGTGCCTTGCTTTCGATCTGCCGTATACGCTCGGCGGACACGCCGAATTCATCCGCCAGATCGTGCAGCGTCGCCGGGTCTTTTTCAACCAGCCAGCGCGCTTCGATAATGCGCCGGCTGCGCGCATCCAGATTGTCCAGCGCGTTTGCGAGACCCTCGCCGCGCAGGCGCGCGTTTTGTTCCTGCTCGATCAACACGCCGGGTTCGGCGTCTTCGGCGGCAAGATACGTGATCGGGCCGTAGGTATTGTCGTCATCATCGGCGCCGCCCGGTTCGAGCGCCACATCCTGCCCGCCGAGACGGGTTTCCATTTCGACCACTTCTTCGGGTTTGACGCCGAGTTGTTTGGCGATGACTTTTACGTCTTCACTGCCCAGCGTATTCAATCCCGGTTTCATGCTGCGCAGATTAAAAAAGAGTTTCCGTTGCGCCTTGGTGGTGGCGATTTTAACGATGCGCCAGTTGCGCAAAATGTATTCGTGCATCTCGGCGCGGATCCAATGTACCGCGAACGACACCAGCCGCACACCGCGCTCCGGATCAAAACGCTTCACCGCCTTCATCAGGCCGATGTTGCCTTCCTGGATCAGGTCGGCTTGCGGCAGGCCGTAGCCCATGTAGCCGCGCGCAATCGACACCACCACGCGCAGGTGTGACACCACCAACTCGCGCGCGGCGTCGATATCGTCGTGGTCGCGAAAACGGCGCGCGTAACCTGTTTCCTGCTCCTGGGTGAGGAACGCAAAGCGGCTGACCGACTGGATATAAGTATCCAGGCTGCCCCCGGCCGACGGCATCGGTAACGCTATGGACATGGTTGTCATACGGTCTCCCATTTACTTCTGACTGCGGCTTCTGGCTGCGGTTGCTATGTTAGCACTCTTGCAATGAGAGTGCCAAACGATGCAGAAGTTCCGGGAGTTATGATGTAAAATAATTAATAAAAACAAATAGTTATAATTATTCTCGATGCGGCATCGGCTGGCTTTGTTGCCCGACCGAACCTACCCCGGGCGGATGCCGGCACTTTTGACGACTTTTGCCCACTTGGCTGACTCCGCCTGAATGAAGGCGGCGAATTCCCCCGGCGTGCTGCCGCCCAATTCCATGCCCTCATTGGCCACGCGCGCGCGGATGGACTGAATTTGCAGAATCATCACGACTTCACTTTGCAAGCGCGCCACGATTTCCGCCGCGGTTCCCACCGGCGCGAGCAAACCGTACCATGCCGACGATTCATATCCGGGCACGCCGGCTTCGGCGATGGTGGGCACCTCGGGCATGATCGCGATGCGCTGCGGGGTTGAAACCCCCAGCGCGCGCAAGCGTCCGCTACGGACATGAGGCAGCACCCCTACGCTGGTCGTTGCCATCGCCGACACGCGGCCCGACACCAGATCAATTATGCCCGGCGCCGGCCCCTTGTACGGAATGTGCCCCATGCGGGTCTGCGTCAGGAACAGAAAAAGTTCCATCGCCAGGTGCGTATTGGAACCGGATCCCGACGACGCGAACAGCACTTCGCCAGGCCGCGCCTTGGCCAGCGCGATGAGCTGCCGCACCGATGTCACCGGCACCGACGGATGCACCACCAGCAGGTTGGCCGCGATCGCGGTGCGGGTGATGGGCGCAAGGTCGCGCGGCGCATCGTACGGCAGCTTCTTGAACATCGACGGGTTGATGGCAATCGCGGGTACCGCCATCAGCAACGTGTAGCCGTCGGGCGCCGCCTTCGCCACCAGGTCGGTGCCGATGATGGTGGACGCCCCCGCGCGGTTTTCCACCACCACCTGTTGGCCGAAGCGATCAGAGAGCGGCTGCGCGATCATCCGTGAAACCAGATCGCCGCCGCTGCCGCTGGACGTGGGCACGACGATGCGCAACGGTCGCGCCGGATAGTTTTGTGCAAACGCCGGCGCGGTCGTGATACCAAAACCCGCGCTGATGCAGATAGCCATTCGCTGAAACGCACGCATGACGACTCATCGGGATGAGTTGACCAAAATTGACATCGCCCCCAGCTACCATCATACAACGCGCCTCGCGCACGTTGCCGTCTCGGGAAGTTTGTGTAATTGACCGCTTGCCGTGCAGTGACTACATTGGCGGCTATGCCATAATAGTGTTTGAAACTCCCATGCCCTTTATGCGATGGATTCCGCAATGCGCCCCATTGTTACCCTGTCGCGCCAAGGTCGGCAATTCGGAAGAGGTGCAATCATGGATGTTGCAGAAACCATCAGCATAGTGCCAACCGCGGCAGCGCTTGGCGCCGAGGTGCGCGGCGTAAACGTCGCGCATCTGGAGGAAGACATATTTCGCCGTATCGATGCGGCGTTAAGCCAGTATGGCATGCTGTTTATTCGCAATCAGAACATTACCGTCGAGCAGCAGATCAGCTTTGCCAAACGCTTTGGCGGCGTGGAGCCGAATGTCAACCAGCAAGCTTGTCTTCCCGGTTATCCAGAGGTGCTGGTGGTATCGAACGTAAAAGAAAACGGGCGCCTGATTGGCGTCTCCGACGCGGGAATCACCTGGCACACCGACCAGTCCTCGTATCCGCGCCCGCCGCGCTGTTCCGTGCTTTACGCCAAGGAGGTGCCGGTTGCCGACGACGGCACCGTTTTAGGCGACACGATATTTTCCAGCGCGGCAGCGGCCTACGACATGCTGCCCGGCGAAACCAAGGCGCGACTGCAGGGCCGGCGCGCGAGTCACAGCTACATGGGACGACTGCTGGCGCGTAAAAAAGCGGTGGGACTCACTCGCGAGATTCCGGCGGACCACGCGCAAAAAATGCCGCTGGTGTGGCACCCGTTGTTTCGCACGCATCCGGTCACGGGCCGTAAATCCATTTACGTGACGGAAGGCGAATGCACGGCCATCGAGGGCATGCCGGATGACGAAGCGCTGGCGCTCATTGCGCAACTGCACCAGCTTGTGATCGAGCCGCGATTCCATTATCGCCATCGATGGCAGCGCGGGGACGTCATCATGTGGGACAACTGCACCTGTCAGCACCTCGCGGTGCGCGATTACACCGAGGATCAGCGGCGGCTCATGTACCGTGTTTCGGTTGACGGGTCGGTTCCGTTTTAGCGCGTCACGCCATGTATCGATTTCACGCGCTGATCGCGTTGCCCGCGCTGGGGGCGAGCCTGCTGTTGCCGATGATCGGCATCGCGGCGGAATCACAGTCAAATCCGTTATATCCCAGCCGGCCGGTACGCATGCTGATGCCGTTTCCGCCCGGCGGCGGCACCGACATCATCGGCAGAATGCTCGCCCAGCGTTTTACCAAGGCGCTCGGGCAACCGTTCATCGTTGATAATCGCGCCGGCACCGGTGGAACCATCGCCACCGATATCGTCGCCAAGGCGCCACGCGACGGCCATACCCTTTTGGTGCACACCATCAGCCTTGCGGTCAATGCCTCGCTGTACCCGAAGCTGCCCTATGACACGCTCAAGGATCTATCGCCTCTGAGCATGGTGGGCGAGCAGGCGAACGTGCTGGTGGTGCATCCTTCCGTGCCGGCGCAGACAGTGCGCGAATTGCTGGATCAGATCAAGGCGCATCCGCGACAGCTCAATTACGCTTCCGGCGGATTCGGCGCGTCGACTTATCTGGCGACCGAGTTGCTGAAGCTGATGACCCGCGCAGAGATCGTTCACGTGCCTTACAAAGGCGTCGGTCCCGCGATGACGGCGTTGCTGGGCGGCGAAGTGCAGGTATTTTTTTCGACGCTCGGACCGGCGTTGCCGCAGATCAAGGCAGGCCGGGTGCGGGCACTGGGCGTGACCACGCTCAAGCGCTCGGTCTATCTGGCAGGCGTTCCGACGGTGAGCGAAGCAGGCGTGCCCGGCTACGAGTACAGCACCTGGTACGGTTTGTGGTTGCCGTCGGGAACGCCACGCGTCATCGCGAGCCGCCTGTATGCTGAAACCGAAAAGATGGTGCTCTCCGCGGATCTGAAGGAAGAATTCGCGTCGCACGGGGTTGATCCGTTACTCATGCCGCCGGAAAAATTCGACGCTTTTTGCCGGGCTGAAATCACAAAATGGGCGAAAGTCATACGCGCCACGGGATCGAAACCGGAATGACCCTCCTCAAAAGGTCAGTAACATTTACTCCGGATCAAACTCCGCGAGATTCCGGCTGGCCGACAGCCATGCGCCCAGCCAACCCAGCGCACCGGCGAACACGCAGAGGCTCGCCGCATCCGGAGCCGACAGGTGCCGCAATGTATAGCTCGCCCCGTATAGTTGCGTGAGGTTGCCCAGCCGGTCGTTCAACAGCCACAGCCCGGCCCATACCAAAAGCCAGGCCGTAACGCCGCCCGCCAGCCCCAGCACCGCGCCGTAATACAAAAACGGACGGCGGATGTAGGGATCGGTCGCGCCGATGAGCTTGGCGACTTCGATTTCCGCGCGCTGCGTGAGTATTTGCAGGCGTATGGTATTGAATGTCACCGCCACCAGCGCGAACGCGAGCAGCCCGGCAAGCGCCAGCACGATCAGCCGGCCGAGGCGCAGCGTGGCTTCAAGACGCTGCGCCCACGCGGAATCGAGTTGCACGTGTTCGACCTTGGGCCACGCCTTGAATTCGTCGCGCAATTTCTCCAGCGCGGCGGCGGAATTCTCCCTCGCATCAATCACAAAGCCGTCCGGCAGCGGGTTGCGTCCCAAGCTCGTGATCACATCCGTCAGACCTGACTTCGCTTTTAAATCCGCCAGCGCCTGATCGCGCGAGACAAAACGGATTTTTGCGATGGCGGCATGTTTTTTCAACCGGCCTTCAATCGCGCGTGTGTCGGCTTCCTGCGCATCAAGCGCGAGAAACAGGCTGATCTGCGGCGTCGGCGTTTTGTCCTGCGCGAGGCTTTGCAGATTGGTCAGAATGACATAAAACACCAGCGGCAACGCGAGCGCGATGCCCACCACGCCGATGTTAAGCGCGCTCGCCAGCGGCGTGCGCGCAAGCCGCGCGAGTGTCGTGGTCAGGCCACGCCGATGCTGACGCATCCAGTTTTTCATTTGAAGACGACCCGGCCCTGATCGAGCGCGATGCGCCGCGGCTGCAGGCGCGCGGCGAGTTGCTCGTCATGCGTGGCGATCACCACCGTGACGCCAACCTGATGAAACGAGCGCAGCAGTTCGCCCAGTTCGACGGCGTAGGCCGCATCGAGATTGGCGGTGGGTTCATCCGCCAGCAGTATCGAGGGCCGATGCACGATGGCGCGCGCGATGGCCAGCCGTTGCTGTTCGCCGCCGGAGAGCGTGACCGGCAGCGCTTTTTCCTTGCCGAGCAGGCCTACCTTGTCGAGCGCCGCGCGCACGCGCTTGGCGGCATCGGCGGCATCAAAGCCGATGATGTCCAGCGGCAACATCACGTTTTGAAAAACCGTGCGGTCGTAGAGTAACTTGTTGTCCTGAAACATCAAGCCGAAATTGCGCCGCACGAACGGAATCGCCGAGGCGCGCAGCGCGCCGACATTCTGCCCGTTCACCAATACGTTGCCGGATGTCGGGCGCTCGATGGCGCACATCAGTTTCAGCAGCGTGCTCTTGCCCGCGCCGGAATGCCCGGTGATGCACACCATTTCGCCGGGGTTAATCACCAGCGCCACGGATTTCAGCGCTTCATAGCCGCCGGGGTAGCGCTTGCTGACCTGACTGAAAGAAATCATGGAACAGTGTTTAGTGTTGAATGTTGGGTGTTGAGTTGGGGGGGGATGATTTCGAATATATCGCGAGTCAGAAGGGTAAATTCAACACTCAAAACTCAACGCTGAACTTAGCTCTCATCACTCGTCCCAAGCAACGCTGACACAAATTCTTCGGCTTTGAATGGGCGCAGATCTTCCAGCCCTTCGCCCACGCCGATGAAGCGCACCGGGATGGGTTTGGTGGTTGATTGTGACGAGCGCATGTGCGCAATCGCCGCCACCACGCCGCCTTTCGCGGTGCCGTCGAGTTTGGTGATTACCAGGCCGGTGACGCCCAGCGTGTCGTCAAATGCTTTCACCTGCGCCAGTGCATTCTGGCCGTTGTTGGCGTCGAGCACGATCAGCGTTTCGTGCGGCGCGCCGGGCAAGGCTTTGTCGATCACGCGCTTTACTTTTTTGATTTCTTCCATCAGATGCAGTTGCGTCGGCAGCCGCCCGGCGGTATCCGCCAGCACGATATCCACGCCGCGAGCCACGGCGGCATGCATGGCGTCGAACATTACCGCCGCCGAATCGCCGCCGGTCTGGCTGATGACGGTAACGTTGTTGCGTTCGCCCCACGCGATCAGTTGCTCGCGTGCCGCCGCGCGAAAGGTGTCGCCCGCCGCGAGCAGCACTTTTTTGCCTTGCGCCTGGTAGTAATGCGCGAGTTTGCCGATGGAAGTGGTCTTGCCCGCGCCATTCACGCCCGCCAGCATGATCACAAATGGTTTATGCGGGCTGACGTCCAGAGGCTGTTCGATGGGTTTTAACATCGCCACCAGATTTTCGCCCAGCGCCTGCTTGAGTTGTGCTGCCTCGGTGTAGTGTTCCTTGCGCGCGCGAGTGCGCAACGCCTCGATCAGATGCGAGGTCGCGGTGACGCCCACATCCGCGCCGATCAGCACGGTTTCGAGTTCTTCGTAAAACGCTTCATCGAGCTTGCGCCCTACGCCAAACAACCCGGCCACCTGCGCACCGAGCTTTTTACGCGTCTTGGTGAGGCCGGATTTGAGACGGGTGAGCCAGCCGCCGGCGTTACCGGGTTCGCCGGATGCAGCGGCGGGTGCGGGTTCTGCGGGTACTTTAGGTTCTTTGGGTTTTAGGAAACCAAACATCGGAAGTCATGTCACAGGTGGGGTTGTGCGCGGCTAGGGTAACTATAGGCATCAAAGGCTAAAGCCCTTGGCGCAGCGTAATTGGATACAATTCTACCCGAAACGTTTTTCCGGTTTCTTCTCAGTGGCGCTTAGGGTGAATAATTTGAACAAATCAATACGATGGTTGTGGATGCTGTTTGCAGTTGTTGCCGCTGGCGCCGCCGGCACCTCGGTGGCCGCCGACACCAGCGTGGGCGAACACAAGCTCGCCAACGGCATGCGCGTGATCGTCAAGACCGACCGTCGCGCGCCGGTGGTGGTGTCGATGGTGTGGTACAAAGTCGGCAGCGTGGATGAGGTCAATGGCACAACGGGCGTGGCGCACGTGCTGGAGCATATGCTGTTCAAGGGCACCAAAACCATACCCGGCGGCGATTTCTCCAAAATCGTCGCGGCGGCAGGCGGGCGCGACAACGCATTTACCAGCCGCGATTACACCGGCTACTTTCAGACTATCCAGAAATCGCAGTTGCCGCTGATGCTCAAACTCGAGGCCGATCGCATGGTCAATGCGCTGATACCGCCAGAGGAGTTCGCCAAGGAAATCAAAGTCATTCAGGAGGAGCGTCGCTGGCGTACCGATGACCGCCCGCGCTCGCTGGTATACGAGCAACTGATGGCCACCGCGCTGCGCGCGCATCCGTACCGCATGCCGGTGGTGGGCTGGATGAACGATCTGGAGAACATGACCGCCGAAGACGCGCGCGATTTTTATAATAAATGGTATGGCCCCAATAACGCCACGCTGGTGGTGGTGGGCGACGTGTCCCACGCCGAAGTGTTCAAGCTCGCCGAGCAGCATTTCGGTCCGCATAAACCCAAGACCTTGCCGCCGCGCAAACCGCAGGACGAGCCCGCGCAAACCGGCATCCGCCGCATTACCGTCAAAGCGCCCGCCGAGCAGCCGTATTTGCTGATGGCGTATCGCGCGCCGCGGCTCGTTGATGTGGAAAAAGATTGGGAGCCGTATGCGCTCGATATGCTGGCCAGCGTGCTCGACGGCAACGATGCCGCGCGCTTTAGCCGTGAGTTGATCCGCGGCACGCAAATCGCCAGCGGCGCGGACGCGAGTTACGATGGCATCGGTCGCGGCCCCGGTTTCTTTTATCTCACGGGTGTGCCGACCGCCGGCAAAACCGTGGATGAGCTTGAAAAAGCCCTGCGCCGCGAAGTGCAGAAAGTGATCGACGAAGGGGTTACCGACGACGAACTGCGGCGCATCAAGGCGCAGGTCACCGCCTCGCGCGTGTATGAACGCGACTCGATGTTTTTTCAGGCACGGCAGATCGGTTCGCTCGAGGTGATCGGCATTTCGCACAAAACCATCGACGTGATGACCGAGCGTTTTAAAGCGGTCACCGCCGATCAGGTGCGTGAAGTGGCGAAAAAATATCTCATCGACGATGCGCTGACGGTGGCCTATCTCGATCCACAGCCGGTGGGCGACAAGAAGCCAGCCGCACCGCCAGCGGGGTTACGCCATGCGCAGTAAATATTTGTTTTTATTGATAATTTTATTTTCTTCCGGCGCGGCGCAGGCGATCCTGCCGATCCAGCATTGGCAAACCACCAGCGGGGCGAAAGTGTATTTCGTCGAGAACCGTGATATCCCCATGCTCGATTTGTCCATCGATTTTGGCGCGGGCTCGGGCATGGACAGCACGCAAAAACCCGGCGTGGCGAGCATGACCAATCGCATCATGCGTCTCGGCGCCGAGGGCATGGACGAAGACGAGATCGCGCGCAAAACCGCCGACATCGGCGCGGGCGTTTCGGGGCGCTTCGACAGCGACCGCGCGGGTTTATATGTGCGAACCTTGTCGAGCCGCGCCGAGCGCGAGCAGGCGATGGACGTGTTCACGCGCATTCTGCACCAGCCGGTGTTTCCGGCGGGCGCGTTTGAGCGCGAAAAAACGCGCCTTATCAGTTCCATCAAGGAATCGGATATTCAGCCGGGATCGATTGCCGGACGCACCTTCAATCAGCTGATCTACGGCGGCCACCCGTACGGGCAACGCGCCTCCGGCGATGTGGAATCGGTAGGCAAAATCACGCGCGATGACCTGGTAACTTTTTATCGTAAACACTATGTCGCGCGCGATGCGATCATCGCCATCATGGGCGACGTGTCGCGCGAAGAAGCCAACGCGCTGGCGGAGCGCATCACTGCCGGCTTGCCGCCGTCGCAGGGCGCCGCGCCCGCGCTGCCGCCGGTGGAGGCCAAACCGCAAAGCGCCACGCGCATGATCGCGCATCACGCCTCGCAGAGCCATATTCTTGTCGGCTCGGTGGCGATAGCACGCGATGACCCGGATTATTTTCCGCTGTTTGTCGGCAACTACGTGCTGGGCGGCGGCGGATTCGCCTCGCGCATCAGCGAAGAAGTGCGGCAAAAGCGCGGGTTGGCGTACTCGGCCTACAGCTATTTTTCGCCGCTGGCGCAAAAAGGCTCGTTCGTCATCGGCATGCAGACGCGCAAGGATCAGGCGAAAGAAGCGCTCGACGTAACGATGAAAACTCTGCGCGACTACATTGCGCACGGCCCGACGGCGAAAGAACTGGATGACGCGAAGAAAAACCTCGTCGGCGGATTCCCCTTGCGCATCGACAGCAATCGCAAGATACACGACTACCTGACGGTGATCGGCTTCTACAAATTGCCCTTGACGTATCTCGATGATTTCGTGAAAAGCATCGAACGCGTCACTGCGGCGGATATCAAACGCGCGTTTGCGGCGCGCGTTGATCCCGACAAGCTGGTGACGGTGGTGGTGGGGGCGGAAGAAGCCGCTGCGGCAGCGCGTTGATGCACCTTGTGTGTTGGCGCGATATCGTCCAAAAAAGCAAGCGTAGGATGGGTGAAACCCATCACAACGCAAGTATGCGAACCGTTGTTTGTGATGGGTTTCACCCATCCTACGGATACAGCGATGGGCGTTACGCATCCAACGAATGCAGCGGCGCAGTAGCGTGAAAGCCAACCGCGTGCGCATCATCGGCGGTGAATGGCGCAGCCGTTTCATCACCTTCGCCGATCAGAAAGACCTGCGTCCCACGCCGGACCGCGTGCGCGAAACGCTGTTCAACTGGCTGGGGCAGGATCTCACCGGGATGCGATGTCTCGATTTATACGCCGGCAGCGGCGCCCTCGGGTTTGAAGCAGCTTCGCGCGGCGCAAAACAGGTGGTGCTGGTCGAGTGCGAGCGCGAGGTTTGTGCGGTGCTGCAGGCGAGTTGCGCCGCGCTGAAAGCCGCGCAGGTCAGGGTGGTGCGGGCGGATGCGCTAGAATTCCTGCATAACGATGGCGGTGTGTATGATGTTGTTTTTCTCGATCCGCCGTTTGCTGAAAAACCTTGGGCGATACTGTTTGAACGGCTGCACGTGAGGCTCGCACCGGACGCACTGGTGTATCGTGAAAGCGGTGACACCCTGCCCGCGCCGCAAGGCTGGGAAATTCACCGGCAAGGCCGCGCGGGGCAAGTGAACTATCAATTATTGAAACGGACAAGCTCATGACCATCAAAGCGGTATACCCCGGTACCTTTGACCCGATTACGCTCGGGCACGAAGACCTGACGCGGCGCGCGTCGAAATTATTCGACCAGGTGATACTCGCGGTCGCCGACAGCAAATCGAAGAAACCGTTGTTCACGCTCGACGAACGTGTATCAATCGCGCGCGAGGCGTTCAAGGATTTGAAGAACGTGGAAGTGCTGGGCTTCTCTGGCCTCTTGATGAATTTTGTGCAGCAGCATGGCGCGCGCGTGGTGGTGCGCGGCGTGCGCGCGGTGTCGGATTTTGATTACGAATTTCAACTCGCCGGCATGAACCGCCAGTTGTATCCCGAAGTCGAAACCATCTTCATGACGCCGGGCGAGCAATATGCCTACGTGTCGGCGACACTGGTGCGCGAGATTTCCATCCTCGGCGGCAACGTGAATAAGTTCGTCTCGCCGTTGGTGGCCGGTCGGCTGGCTGAAAAGGTCAAACAGTTAGGCGGCAAGTAACGTGGCATTGCTGATCACCGACGAGTGTATCAACTGCGACGTGTGCGAACCCGAGTGCCCCAACGACGCGATCTCGGCGGGCGAAGAAATTTATGTCATTGATCCGAACAAATGCACCGAGTGTGTCGGGCACTTTGATGTGCCGCAATGCCAGAAGGTTTGTCCGGTGGATTGCATCCCGCTGAATCCCGATGTGGTGGAAACGAAAGAGCAATTGATGGAGAAATATCGGGGGTTGACGGCGCAGAAGGCGTCTTGAAATAGTTTAATAAAAACAAATAGTTACGATATTTTAGTATTCTGGCGCCAAGCGGATGCTTCGGCGCAACCGCAGACGAGTAATCCATAAAGGATCGGCCATGAAACGTGCGACTGTTGTTGTAAGTGGGCTGCTGATCTTGTTGGCGCCGCTACTGGTGCAAGCACAGCAGTACCCGGCAAAACCGATCCGCGTCATCCTGCCGTTTCCGCCCGGCGGCGGCGCGGACGCGCTGATGCGGCCGCTCGCGCCGAAGCTCGCCGAACTCACCGGGCAGCAGTGGATCATTGATAACCGTCCCGGCGCCAACGGCAACATCGCGGCGGAAGTCACCGCCAACGCCGCGCCCGACGGCTACACGCTGTTTTTCGCCAACAGTTCGCTGGTCATCAATCCGTCGCTCTACAGCAAGCTGCCGTTTAACGTGGAGCGCGATTTCGCGCCGATTACATTGGCGGCGATGACGCCCAGCGTGCTCGCCACGCATCCGTCGCTGCCGGTGAAAACCGTCGCCGATCTGATCGCGCTGGCGCGCCGTCAACCGGGCAAACTTAATTTTGCATCCGGCGGTGCGGGCAACACCATGCATCTGGGCGTTGAGCTTTTGAAAAGCATGGCCAAGGTAGACATGCTGCATGTGCCGTACAAAGGCGGCGGCCCCGCGATCATCGATGTGATTGCCGGGCAATGCGATTTTCTGGTGGTGAACATTGGCCCGGTGATCGGCCACATCCGCGGCGGCAAGCTGACACCGCTCGCGGTCACCAGCAAGTCGCGCGCTGCCGTGCTGCCCAATATACCTACGGTGTCGGAGTCGGGATTGCCGGGCTACGAATCAACCACGTGGTACGGTTTTGTTGGCCAGGCCGCGTTGCCGAAAGATATTGTTGCGCGCGTCAACAGCGTCGCCACCACTGCGCTGAAAAACCCGGACACGCGAGATCGTTATATCGCGCTGGGCGCGGAGCCGTTCACCAACACGCCGGAGCAATACGCCGCGTTCATCAAAAAAGACATGCAGGACTGGGCGAAGGTGGTGAAGGTTTCCGGCGCGCGGCTGGATTAACGGCAACGGCGTTTTAACCACAGATGAACACAGATAAACACAGATAAGTTCAAGGTCAAGGCGAGATCATTTTTGCCACGTATTCCGTGGTAAATATCGCTGTGTTTCGCGTTTGACCTAATCTGTGTTTATCTGTGTTCATCTGTGGTTAATTTTCTTTCCGAATCATGACAACCCATAACAACAAGCCCGAACCCGCGCTCTGCCCCGGCCCCGACCTGAACACGCGCAAGCCGTCGTTTGCCTTACCGCCCGGTGCGACGGACAGCCATGCGCATGTCTTCGGCGCGCGCGAAAAATACGGTTATGCCGCCGACCGCCAGTACACGCCGCCGCCGGTATTTCTGAAGGATTATCTCGCCATGCATGACGCGGCAGGTTTCACGCGTGGCGTGATTGTTCAATCCGGCGTGCATGGCACGAACAACAGCGTGATCGTCGATGCCATCGCGCAATCCGGCGGCCGGCTGCGCGGCATTGCGCTGCTGCGCGAGGATGTTCCCGACGCCGAACTCGACGCTTTGGACCGCGCTGGCGTGCGCGGCTTTCGCGCGAATCTCGTCGCCAAAGTCGGCGTGCAGTTCGATGCGGCAAAAAAGCTCGCCGCGCGAGTGGCGCGGCTGGGCTGGCACGCGCAGTTTTTGATGGACATCGAAAACTTCCCCGACTTTGATCGCATTGCAGCTGAATTCCCCAGTGTGATGATGATCGATCACATGGGGCGGCCCGATCCGGCCAAGGGCGTCAACGCGCCGGGGTTTCAAGCGCTGATTCGCGCGCTGAAAACCGGGCGCGTGTGGACCAAACTGTCCGCGCCCTATCGCACCTCACGTGCCGCAATCCCTTACAACGATCTCACTCCGTTCGCGCAGGCACTGGTGGCTGCTGCACCGGATCAACTGGTCTTCGGCACCGACTGGCCGCACGTGATGATGGAAGGCGAAATGCCGAATACCGGCACGCTGGTCGAGCAGCTCGCGGTGTGGGTGCCCGATGCCGCGATGCGCGCGAAAATACTGGTGGAAAATCCGGCGCGGCTTTACCGCTTCTGAACTATCGCTGGCAGACTGAACAATAAAACGTAGATCGCTGCCCCTGCGCCAGGCATTTAATCGTGGTGCCGCACGCGCGGCACGGCTCGCCCTCACGGCCATACACCGCGAAATGACTCTGAAAGTTACCGGCCATGCCGTCGCTGCCGACGTAATCACGGATGCTGCTGCCGCCGGCGGTGATGGCCTCGCTGAGCGTTTCGCGGATGACGCCCGCGAGCACGTCGCAGCGCGCGCGCGTGAGACGGCGCGCGGCGATGCGCGGGCTTATACGCGCGCGGAACAGCGCTTCGCTGGCGTAGATGTTGCCGACGCCTACCACCACGTGGCTGTCCATGATGACGAGTTTGATCGCGGAGCCGCGCTTGTGTATGGCGTTGTAGAGCGCCGCGCCGTTGAAATCCGCTGATAACGGCTCGGGTCCGAGGGAGGCCAGCAGCTTATGTTGCATCACGTCGCCGGTGACCCATAACACGCAGCCGAAGCGCCGCGGATCGCGCAGCCGTACCGTTTTGCCGTTTGCCAACACGAGATCGAAGTGATCGTGTTTTTCCGGTGGGGTGTCGCTACCCACCAG